>CANPWW010000009.1 GCA_947585115.1 uncultured Monoglobus sp. | reverse complement strand
ATAATTAAAAACCTCCAATTTGATATTTTTATTATATACCATCTTGGAGGTTTAGACAACTTACTTTACACAAAATCCGGGATTGGCTCGACGGTCTGACACCAAATCAGAAAGAGGCGATGTTTATGCGTGTATAATTCTTCGCTTTTTTCTGTCTACTTTATTGACATTAATCCAGTTTCGACTGTCGCCGCAAATTTTAATATGTTTTGCATATCTTTTAAGTTTTTCCGTGTATTCTTCAAGTTTTTCGTAGTGTTTTTGAATTATGCTTTTACGCTTTCCTTTACCGTGCACAAATGAGGTTGTATCAATATTCATTATCTTAGAGTATTGATTTAATATATACTCGCAGTATTCAACGGTGTATTCTTGGCGTGTGCCTATTTTAAAATTATCATACATTAAGTCGATATCATTGATCTCTTTTATCACTTGCGTTAAATATGCAAATACTTTATTACGGCTCGTTATACACGCCTTTTTCCATACCCATGTATATTTATTCGCATTAGCTTCAAGCTTGGTGCCGTCTATGTATACGTGTTTTAGATCTACATGCTCTTTTTCAAAAATATATGAATTTATGTCGTTAAATATATCTTTTATGCTGTCAAGTAAGAACTCATTCATAAAATTTGATATAGTCATAAATGATGGCGCGGGAGAGCCGTCAAGAAGCCAAATGAAGCGTATATCGGTTTTGCATAGTTTCTCAATGTTTCTTAGGGAAGCATAACCGTTTTCCATAAAGGCAAACAGAATGATTTTCAAGAGCTTAATCGGATCAAATCTCGGACGACCTGTTTTGCTGCCTTTCTCAACAAAATATTTTCTTAGATCAATTTGCCCAATTAACTCATTGAAAGTATATATCGGATCAGAAATTTCAATGATTTTTACTAAATCATCTGGAATTTTTAATTGAATTGGTGTATAATACTCATTGGTGGTAAATGGGTTTTTCATATTTAATATTATACCAATAAACGGCTGATTCCGCTATGGTTTCAGCCGTTTTCTATATACAAAAACCAGGGAGAAACTCCCCGATTTTTGTTGCTGTTTTTTACAGCCCCTTTCTTTTTTTAGCGGTCATTTTTCCGCTTTTCCCTAATCAGCAAGCTTGCTTGCGGGTTCAAAGCTATCTTTCAAAATCGCTTGCGATTTTGACTAAGAGCTTCACACGCTCCGCTGGCGTTTCGGGGGAACCAACATAGTGATTAGAGATTAGGAAATAGCAAATAGAGCGGGCGGATGATATCCGCCCCTACGGGCGCTGATTATGTGGCAAATTGCCGCAGTCCGTACGACGGGCAGCAAACCACCTGTAGGGGCGGCAATCTGCCGCCCGTGGCTCATCCTTTGGGGAGAGCTGTCAGCGTAGCAGACTGAGAGGGGGTGTTCCCTGCCGCTACAAAATTTTTTCTAATATACGCCTGTATTCTTCTATGTATCGAGGCAGATCCGCGCATTTCATAAAGCCTGACATTACGCATACGCCGTCGGCGCCGGCGGATAATGCCTTTCGCGCGTTTTCGGGCGAGATACCGCCCAATGCGTACACCGGAATATCAACTTCGTTTTTTATATCCCTAAGCAGGTCCGTTCCGCGCGGCGCGAACCCTTTTTTGCAGTCGGTGGCGAACACGTGCCCCGCCGTTATATAGGAAGCGCCAAGCTCTCTCGCGCGGACCGCTTCTTCCACGGAGTGCGTCGAGGCGCCCGCCTCGGCAAAGCCCGAAATATCCGACGTCTCCAGCAGCGGAAGCGGCAGATGTATTTTCGAGCAGCCGAAGCTGCGCGCCGCCCCAACAAAGCTGTGCGAAATGATATTCCCGCGGTCGATCTTGCAAAGCAGCTTATAATACTCGCGCTCGGTAAGATCTTTTTCGCGCAGAATAACGGGAATATCCGCGTCGATAATATCCCTTATACGCCTTATGAAATTCGTGCCGCACAGCGCTCTGTTTGAAACGCAGATCAACTTGCTACACATAGATATAGTCACTCATGACCGGCTGCATGCCCATCTCTTCTATTTCCCGATAAACATCATCGACCGACGCGCTGTCGTTGATTTTGAACTGGGCGTCGCCCTTTGCCTCCTCGCCCTCGATGTGGCCGCCTATACCGGTGGACACTCCGGCGGATATCTTGGTCGCCGCGATTGAGATCACATGCTTTCGGAACACATTGCTTTCGCGTGTGGAAATAGTTATGCTCGCAAACGGCAGGAACAGTCTGTACGCGCATATCACCTGCAGCAGCTGACGCTCATGCACATCTTTCGGGTTGATCTTGTCGTTATTTATAATTGGTCTGAGCCTCGGACACGATATGGCGATTTCCGCTTGCGGATACTTTTGCTGCAAAAGATACGCGTGATAACCCGTCGCGAACCCGTCCTTTCTGAAATCGTCAAGCCCCAAGAGCGCGGCGAATCCCACACCCCTCATTCCGCCGAGTACAGCGCGCTCCTGCGCGTTGAACCGGTAGGGCCATATGCGCTTGTGCCCCGCAAGGTGGAGAGTTTCGTATTTGTCGCTGTTATAGGTTTCCTGAAATACCGTGACATAATCCGCTCCGCATTCGTGGAGATATTTGTATTCATCGGAGTTCATCGGATAGACCTCAAGACCTATGACCTTGAAGTATTTTCGCGCAAGCCTGCACGCTTCGCCGATGTACCGAACATCCGAACCCTTGCGGCTTTCGCCCGTTAGGATAAGCACCTCCTGCAAACCTGTTTTCGCGATGGCCTCAAACTCCCTTTCCATTTCCTCAAAGTCAAGTTTTGCCCTGCGGATCTTATTGTGGCGGTTAAAGCCGCAATATACGCAGAAATTCTCGCAGTAATTGGCGATATACACCGGCGTGAACATCATTACTGAGTTCCCGAAATGCTTTCGCGTTTCCAGCTGAGCGCGCCGCGCGATCTGTTCCAGCAGCGGTTCGGCCGCGGGCGAGAGCAGAGCCCCGAAATCGCGCGGAGACAGCACATCCTTTTCGAGCGCCGCAAGCACGTCGTTTTCGGTAAAGAGCGTATAGTCATATTCGTTCATTGCCTTAACGACCCGTTTATCAAGGTCAGAGTCTATTACCTCCATATCGGGCAGATATGTCATATGGTCGATCCTGTTTTTCGGGTCAAGCTCTTTGATTTTTTCCATGTCTAACCCTCCTTAATCGGCAAGAAAGCCCGTGAGCGGCGATGAGGCCGCCGCGCCCGTTTCAAGCACGCGGCCCGTGCCCGCCAGGTATGCCGCGCGTCCCGCCGCGATCGCGTACCGAAACGCTTCCGCCATCGCGGGGACGTCGCCCGCCGTGGCTATCGCGGTGTTCGCCATAACCGCCGCAGCGCCCATCTCCATCGCTTCGCACGCCTGCGACGGTTTGCCGATGCCCGCGTCGACGATCACGGGCAGGTCGATCTCCTCTATCAGTATTTTGATAAATTCTTTTGTCGCGAGACCCTTGTTGGTGCCGATCGGCGCGCCGAGCGGCATGACGCAGGCGGCGCCGGCGTTCACCATATCGCGCGCCGCGTTAAGGTCGGGATACATATACGGCATAACGACAAATCCCTCCTTCGCCAGAATCTCCGTCGCCTTCGCGGTTTCGTAGTTATCCGGCAGAAGATATTTTGAATCCCTTATGCACTCGATCTTGATGAAGTCGCCGCAGCCCACCTCTCTCGCGAGACGCGCGATACGCACGGCCTCCTCGGCGTTTCTCGCGCCGGAAGTGTTCGGCAGCAGGGTCACGCCCTTTGGTATGTAGTCAAGAATATTCGCGACATTTCCCGTCGCGGCGCGGCGCAGGGCGAGCGTTATTATCTGCGCACCCGCATTCTCGACCGCCGCCTTTATAAGGTCAAGTGAGTATTTGCCCGAACCGAGAATAAATCGGGACGTGAACTCGTGGTTCCCTAATTTCCATGTGTCTTTCATTTATACTTCCCTCTCTCCCAATATCAATCTGATGATCATATTTGCCTGATGATTCGCGCATATCGCGACACGCGGCGCCATGAGCCCGTTCACATCAGCGCTGTCGGTCACTCCGTCGCCGCATATGTAGAGCCTATCAAACGCGCGCTTTGTCTGTATCATGTTCGAGCTGAGATAACCCGCCATTCCGGAACCTGACACGATCACGGTACCGCGGCATTCGCCGAGCAGCGCGCTAATCAGCATCGCCTTTCTGTCCGCGCGGTCGAACGCCTCGCAAACGATGTCGAAACCGCCGAATATCTCGGCGGCATTCTCCGCCGTAACCTTTACGGTTCTGGCGGTCAGTTTCATGTACGGGTTGATTCGCGCCAGCCTCTCTGAAAGCGCGTCGGTTTTGTATCTTCCCAGGTCCGCGATCTCGTACTGCTGACGGTTAAGATTGCTCAAATCGACCCTGTCAAAATCGACCAGCATCAGCTCGCCCACGCCCGCGCGGGCGAGAGACACGGCGACGTTTGAGCCTAAGCCCCCGAGCCCGGCGACGGCGACCCGCGCCGATCTCAGCTTATCATACACCGGACGGGTGTGGCGTTCTGTCATTACCCGTTCAAATTCCTCATATGAAGGCGTCATAAAATCAACCCCCTCCGACAAAGCTTACAACTTCCAAACAGTCTCCGTCTTTTAGAATGACGGCTCCGTAGCTGTCTTTTTTCACGATATCGCCGTTCAGCTCGACCGCGATATATAACTCCTTATATCCAAGCCCGCAAAGCAGCTCCGACAGCGTTTTACCGGCAAAACCATCGCGGTTTTCACCGTTTACTTTTATCATCTTACCCCGCCTTTCCGAAATACTCGATAAAATAAAAAATCAAAAGGAACCGTACCCGTGGTGGTGCGCCCCTTTTGATTTAATTCAGTATACCATGTGTTTCGGGTTTTGTCAAGAGCGTTTTATCCGTAAGCCGAAGCGGAAAACCCAAATAATATATTACTCGATCAAATCCGCGTCGGGATCGTCGTCATCTTCCGATGATGTGCCCGCGCGGCCGCTGCCGTTTGAGGACTCTTCCTCATCCGAGGAAGAATCATCAACATTCGATTTTGATTTCGTATTCGGAGCTGCCGTCGCTTTGGGCGATTTGGTCGATTTCGGCTTGGCAGCCGAATTCGATTCTCCGTCCTCGCCGTCGTCCTCGTCGGTTTTGCTCTTGTTCGATTTCTTTGCGTCCTCTTCGTCAAGCTCCTCGTCCGCGTCCGGATCGGGCGTGGCCTCCGCCTCGATAACTATCGGCGTTCTGTAATTCGCCGAGCGGACGTATAGCTTCGAGTCGCGGAAATCAATTATCGCGTGCTCATACGGCGAAAGATTATTGTTTATCACCGTGGCGGTGAATTTCGCCTTATACTCGAACTCTTCAAACGTGCCGAACCACACTTCCAGCCGGTCCTCTATTGTAAACCTTACGTCATTCACATTTTCGGCGTCAAACTTGGTCGTTCTGTCCAAAAGTCCGGCGGTGTCAAGCGCTCGGAGCGCGCCCAGTACCGACTCCAGCTTCTCATTGTCGCTGCTCTCTATTCTTTTTCCGACGTCATATTTTTTAAGCTCCACACCGTAAACCACGGGCGCGCTGTATATGATCGCGCCGCTTTGAGTGCGCTGCAGTTCCCCGTCCTTTGATTCCGTTTCTTTCGGTTCGGCGCTGGGCTCGGGAGATTCCTCCGGTGTGTCATCCACGAAAAATCTGTTGCCATCCTCGTCAAACTCGTAATGTCCGCCGTTTACGCGATAGATCGGGTCGCCGTCGTCGTCATAGCCCCAGATGGTGCCGTCCGCCGTTGACTCGGGATCGGGCTCGTCCGAATCATCCTCGCTTTCCTCATCGTCGGGAGACGGCGAACCGGTCGGCTCCGGCTCCTCGGTTATTTTTGTCTTTATGATCTCTTCCGCGTCTGCGGAATTCAGGACCTCAAGAACGCCGCCGTCCATGTCGGTCACCGCCAAACCGCCCGTCAAATTAAAGTAGGCCGACGGATGCCTCTCGACCACAACGATCTTTATCGTGTCCGGCAGCTCGCGGGTTATCTCGCAGCTTTCGATATAGTCCAGCTCCTCGATATGCTTTTTCTTGTCCGAAAGGGATGTCAGAAAAATATTTCTCCCCTTTTGGATCCCCGAGGTCTGCGCGAGGACCTCGGAACTGATTTTGGTGTTTCCCTCGCAGGCTACCGTTTCTATGTCAAAGGCGGGAGCAAGCAGAAAAACGCACACCAAAATCACCGCGAGCGCCGCTATTCCCGCCGCGCACATAGCTATCACGCGCGTTTTGATCGGGTCGCGCCTGCCCGCGCGGCGGCGCGGCCGCCGATTTCCGCCTCTGTAGTTCTGCCGCCCTGTATTTTTCTCGTTCATGGCAATTCTCCTATGTACTTTCTGAATTTCCGAATTTTGTGTATTGCGAATTTTTCTAACAATTCTTTTTTATGTCCGCGCCCAGCGCCTCAAAATCGGCGGCTATATCCTCATATCCGCGCTCAATGTGCTGCGCGCCGCTCACGCACGTGGTCCCGTCGGCTATCAATCCGCCGATAACCATGGCGGCTCCTCCTCTCAGATCAAAGGCTCTGACATCGGCTCCGCTCAGACATTCCCTGCCGCGGACAATTGCGTGGCATATGTTCACGTCTATGTCGGCTCCAAGCTTAACCAGTTCCGGCGCGTGCCTGAATCGGTTTTCAAAAATTGACTCGACAAACACGGTGGCGCCTTTCGCTATCGTCATCGCCGCCATAAACGCGGGCTGAGCGTCGGTGGGGAAGCCCGGATAATACAGAGTTTTTATCCTCTTGACCGCTCTCGGGCGTCCTTTCATCTCAAGCGAGACGCTGTCGGCGGTTATTTTTATCTCCGCGCCCATATCTCTGAGCACCGCCAGACAAATCGACAGATGCTCCGGGTTCACGTCTTTAAGATATATCTTTCCTCCGCATGCCGCCGCGGCGGACATATATGTAAGCGCGGCTATCCTGTCGGGCATTATTTCAAACTCCGCTCCGCGCAGACGCTTTACTCCGTTTATCACAATAACATCGCTGCCCGCGCCACGGATATCCGCGCCCATCGCGTTGAGAAAATTCTGCAGATCAACGATCTCGGGCTCTCTGGCGGCGTTCCTGATAACCGTCTCGCCGTCCGACTTTGCCATAAGCAGCATAATGTTTTCGGTAGCGCCCACGCTCGGGCAAAGCAGCGGCACCTGAGCGGGCTTTAAGCCCGAGCGGGCGCGGCAGCGGATCATTCCGCCCTCTTCCTCTATCTTTACCCCAAGCCTTCTGAAAGCGCCGAGGTGCATGTCTATCGGTCTTAAACCGATCTCGCACCCTCCGGGATAACCCAAATCGGCCTCTCCGTTTCTTGAAAGCATTGCCCCCATAAACAGTATCGACGACCTCATTCGGTTCATCATTTCGTTTTCGATAGCCGTGCCGAACACGTTTTCCGCGTCGGTCTCGATAATTTTTTCTTGTTCGCAAAAGGCGCACCTGCAGCCCAGTGTTTCCAAAATCTCGGCCGTGTTTTCCACATCGGTGAGACGCGGGCAATTTTTCAAACGGCAGCGTCCCTTTTCGCACAGCAGGCAGGCGGTCAGGCAGGGAAGCGCTGAGTTTTTGCAGCCCTGGACCTTGATCTCACCCGACAGCTTTCTTCTTCCGCTTACGGTCAAACAGCTGTCTGTCACATAAATCCCTCCGTTTTTTACGCATATTAAATCCCTTTTAAAGATATAATATGCGCCGAAAGCGGGTTTGTGATTAAGCCGTCAGCCGTTTTACCTCTTTGTATATATCCTCGGTGGCGGTAACTGTGCCCGCGTTTTTCGCCGCGCGCCGCATTTCCGCGAGTTTTTGCTTGTCAAAAGCAAGCTTTTCTATAACTCCGCCAAGCGCATCGGGAGTGAAGTTCTTTTCAAGGATAACCTCGGCTCCGCCCTCTTTTTCGACCGCTCTGGCGTTGTGCTCCTGATGATTGGCCGTCACATACGGCGACGGGACAAGCACCGAGGGCTTGCCGAGCGCGGTCAGCTCGCTGAGCGTGCTTGCGCCGGCGCGGCACACCACCAAATCCGCCGCCGACATAACGATATCCATATCATATATATATTCATTGACGTCAATATCCGGATTGTTTTCGATATTGACCCCGTTTTCTTTGAATCTATCAAGCACCGCGTCATATTGATGGAACTTTCCGGTTCCCATCATTATGCGGTATTTCCCGCTTTCGGCGACACTTGATATCCAGTCAACGACCGTTTTGTTAAAATCCTTTGCGCCCAGACTGCCGCCGAAAAACACGATAAAAGGCCGCTCATCCAGCTTGAGCCTGCGCCGGGCGTCAAAAGAGTCGGCCGACAGGATCGACGGCCGCACCGGGTTTCCGGTATACAGCACGCGCTTCGCGCTTTGCATATAATTCGCCGCGGGCTTGGCGCCGATCGCCACGGTATCGACCCTCGGGGCCAGCATACGGGTAGTCACTCCCGGATAGGCGTTTGACTCGTGAACCAAGGTGGGGATCCCCATTCTGGCCGCCGCCAGCAAAACCGGGCCGCAGACGTATCCTCCCGTGCCGATCACTATATCGGGCTTAAATTCTTTAATAATTTTTCTCGAAGCCGAATAGCTCAAGGGCAGCTCGAAAATGTTTTTGAAGTTCTGCAAATTAAGCGTCCGCTCAAAGCCGTGTATTTTTATAAGATAGAGCTTATGGCCAAGTCTCGGTATAAGCTCCGCCTCAAGGCCTTCCTTTGTGCCCACAAAGGCGATCTCGGTTTTTTCCTGTCCGCAAATATAATTGGCTATGGCAAGGGCGGGATTGATATGTCCCGCGGTGCCGCCGCCCGCAAATAAAATTCTCATGTCACAGCACCCTCTCCTGTCTTGAAACATTCAGAATAAGCCCGATTTCCGCCATTGTTATGGCAAGCGCCGTGCCGCCGTAGCTGAAAAACGGCAGCGGCATTCCGGTAACAGGAAACGAAGCCGAAACAACGCCTATATTTATCAAAGCCTGAACCCCTATCAATCCTATACATCCGACCACAATAAGCATTCCCAGCATGTCGGGAGCCTTTTGCGCTATTCTGATTCCGCGCCACACAAGGCAGATAAACAGAGCGATAACCACTATAACGCCGAACCAGCCGAGCTCCTCGGCGAGAACCGAAAATATAAAGTCATTGTGAGGCTCGGGCAGCGACATATACTTCTGTCTGCTCTGTCCGAAACCTACGCCGAATATTCCGCCCGAGCCGATGGCGTACAGCGACTGGACTATCTGCCAGCCCGAGCCCTGCTTGTCGCCGAAAGGATCCATGAACGCCGTTATCCTCTGAAGTCTGTAGGGCGAGGTGATTACCATCGCGATTCCGCCCAGGAGAACGGGTATGCCCATTATTCCGAAGTGGCGGTATTTAGCTCCCGCCGCGAACATCATCAAAAGTCCTGTGAACACAATAAGGATCGTGGCGCTGAAATGGGGCTCCATCATCAGGAGCACAGCCACGACCGCCAAAAGAAAAAGACAAGGCAAAAATCCCTTAAAGAATTTCCCCAGCTTATCCCGGTTTTTATCAAGGTACCACGCCATAACAATTATCATTATCATCTTCACGATCTCGGAGGGCTGGAAGAAAAGCAGCCATCTTGTCGCGCCGCCGGCGGTTTTTCCGAGGCCGGGCACAAACACCAAGGCAAGCATTATTATTCCCGCGACATACAACCCCGGCGAGAATTTTGCCAGCACATGATAATCCACCTTCATAGCGATATACATCAGAACAAGACCTAAAGCGAGGCCTTCCAGCTGCTTTTTGACATAAAACAGGCTGTCGCCGTCCTGGTTGGCGTACGCCCTCGAACTGCTGGCGCTGTACAGCATTATTATGCCGAAAGCCACAAGAATGATCGTAATCAAAAGAAACTGGTAGTCAAAGGCTCCCAGCCTGATTTTCATATCGCCGATCCTGAGTATATTTCTTGCGGCCGCGCGGGCTCCCGAGGCCTGTTTTCGGCCTTTGCCGTTTTCTACGACGCGTCTGTCGGGCGCGGGACGCCGCGCTTGTTCATAGGAATAACCCCGATTTTCAACGGGCCTTCGTCCGTTATTCATATTTCTGTTATAATCCGCCAATAAAATCACCTCACAGGGCATAGAAAGTTTTCAAACAGTTCCGCCGCTCTAACCGAAGAAATACATAACCGCGCAGAGCAGCAGCGTCACGAGCGAGAACACGCATACTATTTTTTCCTCGCTCCAGCCGCACATCTCAAAATGATGATGAATGGGCGACATTTTAAATATTCTCTTGCCGGTCAGCTTGTATGACGTCACCTGCATGATAACCGACAAAGTCTCGATCACGTAAACAAGACCGACAATAAGCAGCGTGAGCGGCTGCCTCAGAGTTATCGCGAGGCCGCAAACGGCGCCGCCGAGGAACAGCGAGCCCGTGTCGCCCATGAAAACCTTTGCCGGTTTTCTGTTATAGAACAAAAATCCCGCCAGCGCGCCCAACATGACCGCCGCGAAAAGCGCCATCGCGCTGTTTTTTATTCTCAGCGAGATCAAAAGATAAAACAGCATTACGACCATCGTTATGGTAGTCGCGAGACCGTCGAGACCGTCGGTAAGATTGACGCTGTTGACCGTCGCCAGCATAACAAATATAATAAACGGAATATAGAACCAGTTTAAATCAATATTTGTCTTGGCGAACGGCAGATCAATGACCGTTCCGGTATCTCCGAACACCGCGACAAACGTCGCGAAAACCAGCGACACCAGAAACTGCAAGCCGAATTTCTGAACGGCGGTCAAACCCAGGTTGCGTTTTTTCACAACCTTGATATAGTCATCGATAAATCCGATAACGCCGAACGACAGCGAAAGCAGCTCCACTATCAAAAGCTCGGTAAAACCGCCGCTTCTTCCGCCGACCAAGAAGCCCCACAAGCAGGTGATAATAAGCGCCGCCGCCGAGGATATAATAAAAATTACTCCTCCCATCGTGGGTGTCCCGGATTTCGACGCATGCCATGAGGGTCCGATCTCGCGGATCTCCTGACCGAATTTAAGGCGTCTGAGCATCGGAATGGTAAACATTCCCAGCAAAAGCGACAGCGCGAGCGCCGCGGCGCCTCCGATTATATAATACATAAGCTTCTCTCCCATCAAATAAATTCAGGATCAATCCGTATTCAAATTTGATCCTTGTTTCCCAGCTTATCGAGCGCCTCCGCGATCTTTTCAAGGCGCATGCCTCTTGAGCCTTTTATCCATACAATGTCGCCTTTTCGAATGATCGAGGCGATTTTTTCTATGGCGTCCGCTCCCGATTCAAACTCGTAAATATCATTGGGGTTCATTCCGTGTTGGGCGGCGCCGCGCGCGATATTGCGCGCCATTTCCCCGACCGTTATCAGGCAGTCGATTTTTTTCTCTGCGCACATTTTGCCCACATTGTAATGAGCCTCGACCGACTTGTCCCCGAGCTCCAGCATATCGCCCAGGCACGCCACCTTGCGCGACCTGCCGCCGTTTTCCTCGGCGGTGAGTCCGAGAACGTCCATTCCCGATTCCATCGAGTCGGGGCAGGCGTTGTAACAATCGTTTATAACCGTAAAATCGCGGTATTTGCTGACCGACTGCCTGAAACCCTCGGGCGCGAAATCATGCACGCCCTTGATCATGTTCTTGACGCTGACGTTGTATCTGTAACCCGTCAGGATCGCGGCCAGCGCGTTATAAATATGATGCACTCCGGGAACATTTGTCTCAAATCTGTAGTCCTCGCCGTCTATGCGCACCGTGAACTCGCTTCCCGAGGAAAACAGCCTGATGTCGGTGGCGACCAAATCGCAGGCCTTATTTTCGATACCGTAATACAAGGTCTCATATTCAAGCTCGCCGTTTTTTGACCAGAGCAGATCGTCGTCACCGTTTAAAATAACGGTTCCGTCGATCGAGAGTCCGTCCAGTATCTCGGTTTTCGCCTTTAAAATTCCCTCGCGGCTGCCCAGATGCTCGATATGCGATATCCCGATATTGGTGATAACCGCGGTGTCTGGCTTAACGATCCGCGACAGGCGCGAGATCTCGCCGAATGCGCTCATGCCCATCTCGATAACGGCGGCCTCGTCGTCGTCCGACAGACGGAAAAGCGTCAAAGGGACGCCGACCTCGTTGTTATAATTGCTCTCTGTTTTGAGGGTGGCAAACTCGGTGCTCATGACCGATGCAATCATGCCCTTGGTCGAGGTCTTTCCGACGCTGCCAGTTATTCCTATGACCGGAATGTTAAATCGATCGCGATAGGCCGACGCTATATCGCGAAGCGCCTTAAAGGTATCGTCCACCGCCACTACGGGCAGGCTCCCGAAATCGCCTTCATCCCTGTTCACAACGCAGCAGACAGCACCGTTTTCCACCGCTCTTTCAACAAATCTGTGTCCGTTGTTGTTCTTGCCTCTGAGGGCCACAAAAACTGTGCCCTCCTCAACTTCTCTGTCGTCGCGCACGATATTTTTAACGATCTCGTCGCCGCTCAGATTACGGATCTCTCCGTCCGAGGCTTTTGCTATCGCGCTGACGTTCATACACCATTTCATAACTCTCTCTCCTTAGTTTGCCTATATCTTTAAAATTCAGACCCCGAGAAGCTTTGTAACTATCTCACGCTCGTCAAATTTTATCGTGTCGGTTCCGAGTATCTGATATGTCTCGTGGCCTTTGCCCGCAAGTAATATTATATCATCTTTTTGGGCGTGGTCAAGAGCGTATTCGATAGCCTCGAACCTGTTTGTTATCACAACATAATCGCAGTCTGTCTGCTTCACGCCCTCAACGACCTGCTGCACGATCTTTTCGGGATCCTCGGTGCGAGGATTGTCGCTGGTGACAATGCAAAAGTCCGAAAGCTCCGCCGCGATCTTGCCCATCTTGGGACGCTTGGTCGCGTCGCGGTCCCCGCCGCAGCCGAACAGCGTCACCACGCGGCCTTTGGCAAAGCCTCTGATGGCGTTTATAACATTCAGAAGTCCGTCGGGCGTGTGAGCGTAATCAATGATCACGGTATAATCCGTGCCCGGTGTCTTGACGATCTCTATCCTGCCCTTTACTCCGTGGGCGGTGTGTATTCCGTCGACCGCGTCCTTAAGAGAGATCCCGTCCGCCAGACAGCAGCCTATGGCCGTCATGGCGTTGTATACCGAGAATCTGCCGGGTATCGGCAGATCTACTCTCTGCGTCTCGCCGTTAAAGCTCAAGTCAAACTTCACGCCGTCGCTTCTGAGCTCAATATTTGAAGCTTTCAGGTCGCAGTCGCTGTCGATTCCGTAGGTAATGACGCTGTCGCATGTTTCTTTTTCCAGCAGCAGCTTGCTTCCGCTGTCGTCGGCGTTTATCACGCCGTTTTTACAGATGTTAAAGAGTATGCTTTTCGCGGCGAGATATTCCTCCATAGTCTTATGAAAATCCAGGTGGTCCTGGGTTATATTCGTGAACGCTCCCACGTTAAACTCGCACGAGGTCACCCGGTCGAGGGCGAGCGCGTGGGACGAGACCTCCATAACCACATAGTCAACGTTGTGCCCGGCTATCTCGTCAAAAAGCTGCATAAGCTCCAGAGAATCGGGCGTGGTGCGCGACGAGGGGATAACCATATCGCCGATCATATTCTGGTTCGTGCCGATGAGGCCGACCTTTTTTCCCATATGCTCAAGGATGGCTTTTATCAAATATGTTGATGTGGTCTTGCCGTTAGTTCCGGTTATGCCTATAAGATTGAATTTCTTAAACGGATAATCATAATATGTGGCGGCGATATGCGCCATCGCCTTTCTTGTGTTTTCGACTACCACGCAGGGCACGTCGACCGTCGGCAGATCATGCTCCGCCACTACCGCCACGGCTCCGTTTTCCACCGCGGACCGCGCGAACTTGTGTCCGTCTGTCGCGTATCCGGTTATGCAGACAAAAACATAACCCGGCTTTACTTTTCTTGAATCATAAGCGACTCCGCTTATTTTCATTCCGCCGCCGCCCGACATTTTTTTAATTTTCACATCTTTCAGCAATTCCGATAAAGTCATAACCCTTCTCCTTTTCCTGTCAATTGCGCAAATTTATTTTAATCATTTGTCGTTTCCGACTCGTCATATCTGAAATTAAGCGTCACAACCGTTCCCGGCTCAACCATTGTTCCCTCGACCGGTGACTGACCGATACATGTCGCGTTTTTGCCGAACTTGGAAACGCCTTTGATCCTGGCGTTCAGCCCGTTGTTCTCAAGGGTCGCGTTGGCCGAGGCCGGAGTCTCGCCGACCACGTTGGGGACCGCCACCGTGCGCTCGGCTCCGCCGCTCTCGGTATAAGCGACGATCGTGCTGCCCTGAGTTACTCTGGTGTGGGGCTTGGGGATCTGGTCGACGACCGTCTCGCCGTTTCCGCTGATCTTTATGACAAGTCCGTTCTCATCCGCCGCGATACCGGCGTCGGACTTGCTCATTCCCGCCACATCGGGGACCTCCACGTCTATATATTCTTCCTCGTTTGAGTTGTACATGGGCTCAACTCCCAGATACTGCAGGGTCTCGCCCAAAATATCACGCACGACCGGAGCTGCTATCTGTCCGCCGTAATAGCTGTCGCCGTTCGGCTCATCCATAATAACCAGACAGAGCACGCGAGGATCGTCGGCCGGAGCGAATCCTATAAACGAGGCGATGTATTTTCCGTTTCCCCTCGGGATCTTCTCGGAGGTTCCGGTCTTGCCCGCTATTCTGTATCCGGCGAGGTACGCGTTTTTGCCGCCGCCCTCCGACACGACCGATTCAAGGATCTTGCACATTTCCGCGCTGGTCTCTTTAGAGATGACCTGACGCACGGTCTCGGGCTCGGTGCTCTCAACGATGCCCATATCGGAATTCACTATCTGCTTCACGATATGCGGCTTCATCAATGTGCCGCCGTTCGCCACCGCGCTGACCGCCGCCGCCATTTGAAGGGGCGTGACCGTTATCGACTGACCGAACGACTCGGTCGCGAGATCGACGTCGCTCATGCTGGCGTCGTATCCCATACCGGCGGCCTCTCCGGGGATCTCAATGCCTGTTTTGCTCAAAAATCCGAAAGCCTTGACGCCGTTTACAAATCTTTCTTTGCCTATTTTCTGGCCTATCTGAATAAACGCGGGGTTGCAGGAATTCTGCACCGCCTGCGAAAAGTCCTGTGTTCCGTGGCCCGAGGTATTCGCGCAGTTTATGGTCCTGTCGGCCACCTGATACGAGCCGCCGCAGGTAAACATATCGGTCAGCGCGCAGGCGCGCGTGTCAAGCGCGATCGAGGCCGTTACCGACTTGAAGGTCGAGCCGGGCTCGTACGAGTCAACCACCGCCTTGTTGCGGCGGACCGTCTGCATTACCTCTCCCAGCTTCTCATTATACTCCTCGCCTTCCAGTTTTTCAAGCTCTTGTTCAATATCGGGATATTTTTCTTTTATGGCGTCGGTAATTTCAAAGGGCTCGTTCAGATTATAGTCAGGCTCGGTGCACATGGCCAAAATCTCGGCCGTGTCGACATCCATAACGATAGCCGCGGCCCCCTCGGCCAGTCTGTTGTCCGCCGCGGCGGCCTCCAGATTTTTCTGGGCGTAGTTCTGTATCGTCTCGTCTATCGTGAGCACAACGCTGTTGCCGTCCTGAGCGGCGATATAGTTTTCATATCCGCTGTTTCCCTCAAGGCCCGTGGACTGCTGCGCGGAAACAACTCTGCCGGGCACTCCGCTGAGCTGGTCGTCGTATATGCTCTCGATACCCTCAAGGCCCTGATTGTCGGTTCCGCAAAATCCGATGACCTGCGCGGCAAAATTGTTGTACGGGTAATAACGCTTCACGTCTTCCGTAAACACAACGCCGCTCAAGTCGACCGACTCCACATACTCGCGAAGCTTGTCGGCGACCTCTTTGTCCACCTTCTTTTTCAGGGTTTCGCTTTGGATCTTTTTGTCGATCTTGTCCTTGACCGTTTCCATATCCATATCGAGAATATCGCCGATGTTTTTCGCCACGCTGTCCACGCCGAGACCCTTCTCATCAATGGAATCCCTGACGGTCCCGGGGCTTATGCTTATCGACTCAACGGTTATGTTTGAGGCCAGGACCTTATAGTTGCGGTCATATATATTGCCGCGTTTCGCGCTCACGGTGTTGTCGCTGGTCTGCTGGTCGAGAGCCTGCCGCGACAGATCCTTGCCGCGCACGATCTGGAGCCAGCCGACGCGCAGACAAAGCAGCGCCATCAAAAGCGCGAAAGCAGCGGCTATGAAAATAAGTCTGCCGCTTGTTCCGCTTTTCTTTTTTGCCTTTTTAGCCGACATACGCTTTCCTCCATAAATCCAACAAGGCGACCGTGCGCGGCCGCCGTTCTCTTTAAGCAAACGCCGATCAAAGCGCGTTTACTTGGAAAGTTTATTTCAAATTTCACTGCTTTAGAACAGTTCGGTTATATAAAATCCGAAACCGACGCTATTTTGATGATGAAGATTTGACGACCTCGTCCTTGGCGCCCATATCCACATAAAAGACCTGAGACGAGTCGGGATTGATCATTCCCAGCCGATTCTTCGCGTAGGTTTCAAGGTTTCCCAATTCTATAGACCTGTCGATGCTCGACTGAATACCCTCGTTTTTCACAAGTATTCCGGACAGCGTGGTGTTCAGAGAGTCGATCTCTCTGCTTTTTCCGAAAATCGCCGTCTGTCTGTATATCATAACCAGGCTCATAAAAGACAGCACTAAGATAAGGCCGATTATTTTCAGTCTGGAACGCACGTTTTCGCGGCGTTCCTCGCGCTGCTCGCGCGTGAGGACGCGCCGCTCCGGCCGCGGCTCGCGGGTCTCATAGCTCCGCTCCCGCGTCGGATCGCCGTATTCGCGTCTCGGAGGCGCGGTTCGGGTATAACCGGTGTAGGTCCCGTATCTCGGCGCGGCGTAGTCCGAGCCCCGCACGTCTCTCTCCCGATAAGGCCGAACAGGCGCCGAATAACCGGCCCCGCGGTCATATCCGTATCTGTCATATGCGCCCGCGCCGTTATACGAGCCGCCTAAGTATCGGCGGCTGTCTACGGTCTGAGCGTTATAGTCGTAACGCGGACGGCTATAGGTCTGCGCGGCGCGCGCGTCTTTTTGGTTATTTACGCGTCTTTGGCTATCGGCGCGTCTTTGCTCCGGGTATCTGTTATCATAACGGGAAGGCGCGGCTGCCCGGTATTCGTTTCTGTAACTGTAATTACGCCTCGGCGCCGACTGACGCCGATACGACTCTCTTTGCTTGGTTGGCACCTACTCCATCCCTTTCTGTAAATTTTAAAGTTTTCTCGCCGCTCTGAGCTTAGCGCTGTGAGCGCGGTTGTTTTCTTTGAGCTCGTCCTCCGCCGCGGTTATCGGCTTGCGGTTTATGAGCTCTATTTTCGGTTTATTGCCGCAGACGCACACCGGAAAATCCTTAGGACATGTGCAGCCTGTCTTGAGCTTGTTAAATGTGTTTTTAACGATCCGATCCTCAAGCGAGTGAAATGTTATGACCGCCAGAACTCCGCCCGGTCTCAGCGCTTCGACAAAATCCTCAAGCGCTTTGTCAAGGCCTTTGAGCTCACCGTTGACCTCGATTCTGATCGCCTGAAAGCTCCGTTTCGCGGGATGCTTGTCCCCGTAGCGTTTTTGCGGCGGAAACGAGTATTTTATTATGTCGCTGAGCTCCGTCGTGGTTTCTATCGGTTTTTTCTCACGCGCCCGCGCGATCGAGCGGGCGATTTTCGCCGCGTTTTTTTCCTCGCCGTATTCTCTGAGTATTTTTTTCAGCTCTTCCTCGGAATATGTGTTGACGACATCCGCGGCGGTCAGACGGTCCTCTCGGTCCATTCTCATGTCAAGGGGCGCGTCCAGATTGTAGCTGAAGCCGCGCTCTGCCTCGTCGAGCTGGTGGGATGACACTCCCAGATCCAGAACGGCGCCGTCTATCTTTTCAATGCCCAGATCATCAAGTATCACTTTTATGTTAAAGAAGTTGTCGTGGCGGACTATTATCCCGCATTTGTATTTTCGGAGCCTCTCGCTCGCGGCCTCCAGCGCTTCGGGATCGCGGTCGATGCCGATCAAAGTTCCGCTCTCGCCGAGCTTTTCGCAAATAAGCGACGCGTGTCCGCCTCCGCCGAGCGTGCCGTCCGCGTAGACGCCGCCGGGCCTTATGCCGAGCATTCTGACGCTCTCGTTTGGCAGCACGGAAATATGATTAAATTCCATACTTATATCAGCTCGTGTTCTTCCATAATTTTTCCGATATTCTCGGCGCTGTATTCATCGTCGTCAAAGTATTCGTTCCACGCGTCTCTGTTCCAGATCTCAACGTGCCTGAATGTTCCGACGACCGCTATCTCCTTTTTGAGCCCCAGATACTCGCGCAGATCGGGCGGTATTACTACCCTTCCCTGAGTATCCAGCTCGCACTCCTTAGAACCCGAAGTGAAAAACAGCAGCTTCTTTCTCTCTTTTATCCTGTTGAGGAAGCCTTCCCATTCGGAGCGCGGATAGAGCGCGATACAGTTCACGCCCTTGGCAACGACGAATGTCTGACCAAGCTCCGCGCGGAATCCCGCGGGAACATTAACTCTGAACTTAGCGTCCACAGTCTGTAAATATTCGCCAATAAACATGTCGTCGCACTCCTTTCTCGCCCTTTCGATACACTTCGATACATTTCGCCCCACTTTTCCTCTATTTTACTACATCCCGCGACAATATGCAAGGGTTTTTTGCAAAAATATTACAAAATTTTTAAAAAAGATAATATAATCGTATTTTGTAAAAGCAAACGGAAAATTATACCTCGGAAAAGCGGAATTTATCGCACATTTGCGGAATATACTGTGCAATATATCTGTAATATTCCGCGTTAAAACATCCGCGTCTCAATATCCGCCGCGTTTTCCATAATTATACAGCGGTCATCGGAATAAAAAAGGTGAATTTTGAAAACTCGGGCTTACAAAAAGCTAAAAATAATATTACAAATTGATAAAAACGAAGGGTGATGCAAAATGATGAATTATATATGGGGCGGAATGATAATTATTTCTCTGATCGTGTCGGTATTCACGGGACAGGTCGAGCAGACCGCTGCCGCCGCGGTAAGCGGCGCGGGCGAGGCGGTCAATCTCACGGTGTCACTGCTGGGTATCATGTGCCTCTGGACGGGGATCTCAAAAATCGGTGAGCAAGCGGGACTTATAAAAATTATCGCCAAGGCTATGGGCCCGGCGCTCCGCCGCCTGTTTCCGCGGCTCAAGCCGGACAGCGAGGCCTTCGGCGGCATCGTTATGAATATTGTGGCGAATCTTTTGGGCATGGGAAACGCCGCCACTCCGCTCGGCATAAACGCGGTGCGCAAGCTCAACGAGCTGAACCGCGACAAAAGAAAAGCCACAAACGAGATGTGCATGCTGGTCGTGCTGAACACCGCCTCGCTGCAGCTTATACCCACAACGCTGATCTCGCTGCGCCAGAGCTACGGCGCCCAAAGCCCGGGAGAAGTGATCCCCGCGATCTGGATCTGCGAGATATGCGCGCTCGCTGTCGGCATCGCGGCGGTAAAGCTTTTGGAAAAGAGATTTTAGCAAGGAGAAAAAATCATGGAACTGATCTCGGCATACTCTGTGCCATTTTTTATATTTATTTTTTTGATGTACGGCTTTATCAAAAAAACCGATATCTACGACGCGTTCACGCAAGGCGCGAAAAACGGCCTCGAATCGGTCTTTAATATTATTCCGTCGCTGGTCGGACTTATGGCGGCGATATATATGTTCCGCGAAAGCGGCTGCCTTGAGCTTATCGCGAAAGCCGCCAAGCCGCTGACCGACCTGATACATATGCCGTCCGAGCTGGTACCGCTCGGGCTCCTGCGCCCCGTGTCGGGCAGCGCGTCGCTGGCTCTGGTGACCGATATTTTCAAAAACTCGGGCCCCGACTCAGTTCAGGGAAAAATCGCCTCAATAATGATGGGCTCAACCGAGACCACGTTTTATACGATCGCGGTATATTTCGGCAGCGCGGGCATAAAAAACGTGCGCCACACGCTTTTCGCCGCCCTCGCCGCCGACCTGACCGGCATACTCATGTCAGTAGCCTTAGTGCAGTTTTTCGGATTTTAAAAAAGCGGAGCTTTTTCGGCTCCGCTTTTGGGTTTAGTTTATCGGCGTTATTTTGCCTTGTATCACGTATCTGTCGTTGTTGTATCCGGTGCAGGTCACCAAGGTGGCGATATTGTCGTTGGTCGTCATCGGCACATTTGCTGCGACCTCTGACTTTGCCCAAAGCCTCTGCAAAAATCCCGCGTATGTGGGCTCCGAATCAAAATTGATCGTGTAGGCCTCGGCCGCCGAGACCTCGGGATACGCCGCGAAAACGTCGATCCTGTAATCCTTGTCCGCCGTCATGTAATATATCACCGGATGCTCGCGCAAATACGCCGGGTCCGAATAATTCTGAAGAGAGGCGAACATCGAGCCGTTTTTCATATTGTGACCGTATATCACAGTATTGGCGTCGGTCATATCGGGATTGTTCAGCGCGTCCATAAATATGGCGCCCGACGAGTTTTTCTGGTCGTTATAAAGATGCTTCAGATAATATGAGTTGTCATCGCTTTGAACGACCGGATAGTTTATCGAGGTGCCGGGGCTGTAGAGCCAGCCCACCGCCTCGGCGTTCATCTGCTTTAAAAGCTCAAAGTTCACATCTATCGGAGCGCCGGAGCTGTCGCCGGGGGCCGTGAAATCATCGGCCGCCGACAGCGTTACCAGATTCAGCGCCAGGTCGTCATACGCTTTTTCGCCGACCTTGTACTGATGCTCGATCCTGATGATCTGCGCGATCGAAACCGCGCATGCCAGCGCGCATAGAACCGCGATACATCTTAATATTTTATTTTTCATAATTTGCATCCTCCTGTCTATGAACGCTGATCTTCACTGATGTCGTTTGACTTTTTAAACGCCCATGCCGCTCCGAGAGCAAGGCTCATGGAAAGAATGATCCAAAGTCCGGGTCTGTCCTCATCGCCCGTTTTCGGCGTTTCTCCCTGCGCCGGGCCGGTGCGGTACTGGTGCATCGAATCCGTGCCGCTGCCGGTCGAGGACGCGCTTCCGAATGTCTCGGCGTTTTCCTCGGCACTGCTTGCCCGCGCGATCTCCTCGCTCGGTATTTCCGGAGTGTCGCCTCCGCTGTCGCCTTCGGGTGTTCCGAAATCGCTGGGCGGTATTGGAGGCATAGGCGATTCGCCGGGCGCCGGTGTTTCGCTTGGCGCGGGCGTCTCGCTGGGCGCCGCCGTTGCCTCGGGCGTCGGCGCGGGTGTTGTTGCCGCTGTGGGAGCCGGAGTCGAATTTGTTCCGAATGAAGGCGTGCCGGGTATAAACGGCAGTGACGGCGTCGGTGTGCGCCTCGGCGGAACCGGCGTGGGCGTCGGTGTCTCTGTGGGCGCGGGCGTCTCGGTCACAATAGGCGTTTGTGTCGGCACTTCGGTTACTGCCGGCGTAGGCGTGGGCGCCTCGGTTACTATCGGTGTGGACGTAGGCTGAGACGGTATATACGGTGTGGGCGTGGGCGCCTCGGTCACTACCGGCGTCGGCGTAGGCTGAGACGGTATATACGGCGTTGGTGTAGGAGCCTCAGTCACCGCAGGCGTAGGCGCGGGCGCCTCGGTTACTATCGGTGTGGACGTAGGCTGAGACGGTATATACGGTGTGGGTGTAGGCGCCTCAGTCACCGCAGGTGTGGGCGTGGGCGCCTCGGTCACTACCGGCGTCTGCGTAGGCTGAGACGGTATATACGGCGTTGGCGTAGGAGCCTCGGTTACCACGGGTGTAGGCGTGGGCGCCTCGGTTACTACCGGCGTCGGTGTCGGCGCCTCGGTTACTACCGGCGTCGGAGTGGGCGCCTCTGTCACTACTGGCGTCGGCGTGGTCGACGGAGCCGCGCTTGGCGCAGATGTCGGTGTCGCCGACGGGGTTACGCTCGGTGTTGAAATCGGAGTCGGAGTTGGATTTGGCCTTCCCGGCGTTGTTGTCGGCGCGTTCGTTGGCGTCGAGCTCGGTGTATTCGTTGGTGTCGCCGTCGGTGTTGCTGTTGGTGACGCTGTCGGTGTCGCTGACGGAACCGTGCTCGATGTCGGTGTCGGGTTTGGTCTTCCCGGCGTTTGCGTCGGCGCGTCGGACGGTGCAGATGATGCCGACGGTGTCGGAGTATTTGCAGGCGTTGCCGTCGGCGTCACGGTCGGCGTTGCCGACGGAGCCTCGGATTCTTCGGGTACAGGCGTTGCCGTCGGAGTCGCCGTCGGTGTAGGAGTCGGCGTGCTCACGGGCGTCGGGGTCGGTTCTTCCTTAGAGTTTGTGACCTCGGTGCTGGGACTTTCGGTATCATAGAATATCGAATAATCCGCGTCGTAGAATACCTGTCCGAACTTTTCGATTATTATTTCCTCCACAGTTTTAGCGTTATTGCCGCGAATCGTGAAATAGTACTTCGTTGGATCCAAATAATATCCATCCGGCGCTTCGGTCTCAACATAATAGTATAAGGTATCCATCTCAAGAGTATTTTCCTCGCTGCCGGAAAGACCCCATACTATTCTTCCTTCCGTTCCGGTTGACCTTTTCGCAATCTCTTCGGCCGACACATGGTTTAAGTCGGTGCTGCTGTCCAGATCCACCTTGTAGAGCGCGAATGTTGCGTTTTCAAGCGGATCAGCCGATTCGGCATCTGTTTTATATAAAGTCAAAGTTTTGCTGACGCCCTCAACATAGCCTTCGCTGTGCAAGACCCTGAATTCTGTGTTTATATTGTCGGTATAGGTAAAACCGCCGCTCAGAGAGGCGCGGTTGATCACCGAAAGGTCATCATCGTTATCGCCGTTTACGCCGCAACTGTACTCGACAACCAGATATGTCTCGTCGGGAACGATTATTCTGAGCTGTCTGGTTGAGCTGTTGTATGTCGCGGGACACTGTTCTCTGTTCATTTCGGTTCTCGAACCGTCAGGCTCGACCTTATATACTTTGGTCGCCATATCTCCCATTCTGTTGAGCGTGAGGCTCTTGGGTATCGTGTCGGTCAAGGTGAGAGTGTCTTTTTTGGGATCAAGATCCTCTCTGTAACGGTTAATGTCTATCGTATATTTAACGCCTGACGCGGTCGTTTTGTTGCCATCAGTCTTTTTCTCCATAAGATCCGCGGTTTTTTCGAGATTCTTCTGCTCGACCGAGAAGCTGTCCTCTCCCTCTCCTACGGTCTCGCCCGTTTTATCCAAAGCTTTCGCATAGTTTGTGACAGGCATATTCTGCCATCCGGTGCCGAGATCTTCAAGAGTGATAGTGGTTCTGTAGGTTATTATGTATCCTTCTTTTCCGGGATCGGGAATAACAAATGTCAGACCCGACTGCTTTCTGTCCGAACCGTACTTGACCGTCGGGGTGATCGCTCCCTTGTACCCCCACTCGGGCAGAGTATAGAGATTCGCCGAGTTCTCAACATACTTCATTCCGGGAGTTTTGAACTCGTCCTCTATCGTGATCGGATCGCTGCCAAAATCCTGCACCTCGGGCTGATTGAAATAAAGCTGCCAGTACATGGTGTAGGTCTTGGTGCTTTCATCCCATTCTTTGCTGTCGGCTTTCTTTGTGAGCAGCGGTCTCTTGTCGCACTGCCACTGAGCCGAGGCGGACTTTGACTTTCCGTTATAGTTCACAGCGGCCGTGTTGTCAAATGTCAGTATGTCGACCGCCGCGTCAAACGAGGCTTTGTCTATCGTTGTGTCATAGGTTATAACGATATCCCCGCCGTCTGTGTTAAACGGACTGTATTTTCCTATAAACTTTACGGTAAAGCCGCGGTTGGTGTCGCCGTCCCACTGGGGGTAGGGATAGCTGAGCTCGTAATCAATGCCCTTGACCAATGTTTCGGAGCTGCCGCCGTTTTCCAGCTTGACGGTTATCGAATCCCGGTCATACTCCCAAACGAAAAATGTCCACTTATCATCATGAGCCCTCGAGTGCTGATCGGTTATGCTGACATTCGAAAGGCCGTTGAGCTCCTCTGTGCTGACGCGGATCTCCCAGCTTGCCGAGCCGTTCTTTTTATTGCCCGCGGTGTTGACCTTGGAAATATTCGGCGCATCGCCTTCATCGGGGCCTCCGCCTCCGACAGGCGCGCTGCCCTCGGAACTTTGATCCTTGTTGTATTCGGGATAGTGGATATCCGCTGTATTTTTATAAACGGTTCCCAGCGATGGCGTCTGATCGGGCTTGGTTTCTATCTCAAAAACATAGCTGCCGAAATCATCGGTATCGGGAAATGTGTATGTAAATTTTCCGTCTTTAACATATTGGTTCATGTCCAGCGTCTGCTGCGAGCCGGTGTCGGAGTTTTTCATAACGACCGATGTGATCGAAAGCCCGCTTGGCAGACTGTCGGTCACGGTCGCGCCCTTTAAGTTAACTCTGAGATTGGCCCAGCTTTCGTTGACCCTGATCGTCCACTTGACCGTGCCGGTATTCTCGTCGTAATATCCGCTCTTCTGGAATCCGGGAGTAACCCACTGAGGACCGTTGCTGCCGCTGTCGCCGGCTTCCTCGCCGTCGATCTTCCATTTGGCAATATTGCTGTTGTCTCCGCTGTTTAAAAACGGGTCCTTGATATCAACGCTGTATCTTATCGAGTACGGCACGCCCGCCTTGACGGGGCCGATAAGAACCTGTGTATTATCGCTGCTCTTTGATATGATCTCCAATTCGATGACATCGTTTGGGTTTAAGGTGGAATCGCCCCAATTCGCCCAGCCGGATTTCATCTCAAACACGGTGTCGTCGGGAAATCTCAGATTGCTGCCCAAAACGTCTGACAGCGTCACGTTGTTGTAATCGGCGTCGGGCGTGAACTCGATGTAAAACGTCAGCCTGCCCGTTTCGGGATCAAAATCATACTTCTTCTCGGCGTCAATCTTGTTTTGGAAAGTGACGTCAAAGACCTCGCCCGAGCCCGGGAAAGTGAAGCTGCCCTCCTCGTGCTTTGAGGAGTAGCTTTCATCAAATTTCAGGCTGCATGAAAAATGGCCCTTGATATTGTCGTTCTGAGCCACAAAGCTGTCGTCCAGATCAAAATATATCTCGCCGCCGCTGTACTCATAGGTTCCCACATACTGGCCGCTCGGTCCCTGAATATAGCCGCTCTCCGCTCCGGCCATCTCAATACCCTCGGGCAGAGAGTATATCAGGATATCGTCGGACTGTATCTGTCCGTTGAGTATCTCATACTCAAAATAGAGCCTGAACTCCTGATCTCGTGAGATCGGCATTTTAAGCGGATTGCCGTCCGGGTCGGTGATCGTGGTTTTCATGCTGCCCTCCACGCTCACATCCTCAAAATAAAGAAAATCCATGGCGCGGCCCGTGATCGGCAGCACCGAAAACAGCATGGTAACCATGGCGATGCTGAGCAGCAGCGCTATCGCTTTTCTTGTTCCAACATGATTCAAAGTCAAAACATATTCCACCTTTCAATTAGACTGAAAATCTATCCGTCAAATATTCGTATTATTAAAAATCAAAGCTTATATATACGAAATCGCTGTTGATAAATCACGCGCATGGATAATATGCACAAATTCAACAAACGCTATAAAGTCATTATACAACAATTTTACAGTACTGTCAATATTTTAATATAATTTCTTTTAACAAATTTTTAATAAAACCGTAATATTTCAGTTATTCAAACCGATTTTTTAGGCAAAATAAAAACCGCCGAGAATTTTCGACGGTTTTTCGGATTTTAAAGCTTTATGACGCCTATCGCGTTCAGCACCGAGGATATAAGTATCGCGGCTATCAGCACCGGCGCGATATATTTTATCATCACGTTGAACATTTTCTCGCGCTTGAATTCAGACGACAGCTTCACCTCGTCGGCTATAACGCCCACGCCGATGACCCACGCCGCGAACACGCAGGTAAGCAGCGCCAGGATCGGCATAAGCACCGAATTTGTGATAAAGTCCATCATGTCCAGGATCGTCATTCCGCCCAGTGTGACGCCGCTCCAAACGCTGTAGCCCAGTATCGGCGGAACGCCCAGCAGAAACGAGCAGATACCCGCGCCGATCGTTGTCTTTGTCCTGCCCCAGCCGAACTTGTCGCAAAGGGACGACACGATCGCCTCAAGTATCGAGATCGACGAGGTGAGCGCCGCCAGCAGGACCAGTATAAAGAAAGCGGAGCCGATAAGCGTTGACATTCCCATGCTGTCGAAAACCTTGGGCAGCGTTATGAACATAAGTCCGGGCCCCGCGCCCAGCGCCGACTCGTCGCCGCCGGAGAACGCGAACACCGCGGGAATTATCATAAGCGCCGCCAGTATCGCTATACCCGTGTCGAATATCTCAATGCGGCCCACGTTTTTCTCAAGGTCGCTGTTTTTGGGCAGATACGAGCCGTAGGCTATCATGATTCCCATTGCCAGCGACAGCGAGTAGAACATCTGTCCCAGCGCCGCCAGTATGGCCGACACCGAAAAATGCCTGAAATCGGGCACAAACAAATATTTGAGACCCACAAGCGAGCCCGGCAGCGTGATCGAGTAAACCGCGACGGCTATCGCCAGGATTATCAGCAGCGGCATGAGTATCGTGCTGACCCTTTCGACGCCGCCTTGAACTCCGCGCATGATAACGGCCGTGGTGACAAACGAGAATATGAACTGGAACAGCAGCTGCTGCCCGGGCGACGCCAGCATAGCGTCAAAAAAACCGTCGCCCGCGGCCCGCGCGTGCCCGCCCGTGACGAACGTCACGGCGTACTTTATGACCCAGCCGCCGATAACGTTGTAGTACGGCAGGATTATCGCTGGCACTATCGTGGCGATAACGCCGAGAAACGCCCACTTTTTGCTGAGCTCGCCGAATGCCGAAAGCGCGCTCTTGCCCGTTTTTCTGCCGATGGCGTTTTCGGCTATCATTAAAGTGTAGCCGAACGACAGCACCAGCAGGATATAAAACAGCAGAAACAGACCGCCGCCGTATTTCGCGGTCAGATACGGGAACCTCCAGATATTGCCCAGACCAACGGCGGAACCCGCCGCGGCCAGAACGAATCCGAGACTGTGCGAAAATTTACCCCTGTTTTTCATAACATAACCCCCAAATTTTTGTGATTCTATTCGATTATAGCAGGAAAATACCGAAATGTAAACACTTTTTTATAATCGCAATAAAAATCTACTGTTCCAAATTAGACAGCGCGAATTCAATACATTGATTAATAAGCTCGTTCCTGCTGATATCGATCCGCGCCGCGAGCTTATCCACATCGGACAGCAGATTTTTATCTATCCTGATCGATATGATCTCCTTTTCCGGCTTTGTCAGTCTGAATTTATCCATTTTTGTTCCTCCACTCTGAACTTCCTCTTGACATAATTATAAAATATGTGTTATCATAATTATATATTCGATATAGTATTCTGTTTTAGAATACAAAATCAGCATTACGAGGTGACGGATCATGAAAAAATCAATAATCGCCGCGGCGCTTTCGGCAATAATTATTTTTTCCGCGGCTGCCGTTTTTTCTCTGGAAAAGCCGAGCGGGATATACGTGAACGGAACGGCGATAGAAACAGACGCGTTTATCGAGGACGGAGTGACGTATGTGCCGCTCAGAGCCGTGAGCGAGATGCTGGGCGCCGAGGTGGCGTGGAACGGGGAGACTTCGGAGATCAGCATAAGCGGCGGCGATTCGTACGAGTACGCCGTGAGCCGCGCCGCTCCCTCCACGGTGGCGATAGTCGGAAGCGTGCGGAGCGAAACGCCGTCCGCTTACGCCGAGGGAATAGCCCACGGCACGGGAGTGATAGTCAGCCCGAACGGCGAGATAATAACCAACGCCCATGTGGTCAAGGACATGAGCGAAATGATCGTTATACTGAGCGGAGGCGAGGGATACCGCGGCACCGTCAGCTATACGGACGAGGCTCTGGATCTTGCCCTTGTCAAGATCGAAAAAACCGGCCTGCCCGCGGCGGAATTCGCCGACGACAGCGCGATCGTTCCGGGCCGCAAGGTAGTCGCGATCGGCACGCCTGTTTCCATGGCGCTCCGCAACTCGGTTTCGGCGGGCATAATCAGCGGCATGAACCGCGGCGCGGAAAGCGACTATAAGCTGATCCAGACCGACGCGGCAATAAACCCCGGCAACAGCGGCGGCCCTTTGGTCGATCTCGGCGGCAAGGTCGTCGGCATATGCTCATCGGGATACGTCGGCACGGGTATCGAGGGCCTGAGCTTCGCTATCCCCGCCTCGAGCGTTAAATACGCTCTTGAACATTTCAGGAACTACGGCCGGATCATGCGGCCGGGCTTCGGAGCCGCCCTCAATGAGAGCGCGGCCGCAAGATACGGCCTGCCCGGAAGCGAGGGGCTTACCTTCGGGAACGTGGTTCCGGGCGGCGCGGCGGCAAACGCGGGGATCGTCTCGGGTGATCTGCTGAAAGCCGTGGACGGGACCGCCCTGAACACGATCAGCGACTGGAACGAGCTGTCAAAAAAATATCTGCCGGGCAGCGCGGCCGTCCTCTCGATCGAGCGCGGCGGCAGCGCCACGGACGTGAATATCATATTTGAAGAAAAATAATAAAATTATAATAATACATTTTTAGGAGGAAAAATATGAAAACTTTAAAACTCAGAAAAAAACTCGCGGCGCTCATCGCCGTTTGCCTTGCAGCCGCTCTTTCGGCGTTCCCGGTGTGGGCGGCGGACAGCGAAGCCGAGGACCTGACCGAGCTTGTCGAGAACATAGTTCCCGATCTCAGCGAAATACCCTTGCCAACATCGGCGCCAAACGCGGCCGGGACCAAGATAACAATATCGTTCCGTCTGGGCGACAGCACTCTCAAAATCAACGGCGCGGACGTGACGGTCGCCACCCCGTTTGAGGAAAACGGCACAACGCTGGTGCCGCTGAGAGTGATAACCGAGGCCTTCGGAGCCAAGGTAGACTGGAACGACGCGGATCAAAGCATAACGCTGACATACGGAGACACTGCAATAAATATCCAAATAGACAGCGCCGACGCGAAAATAAACGGCGAGAGCAAAACGCTGTCGCTGGCGCCGCGTCTGGTGAATGACACAACGATGGTTCCCCTCAGGTTCATTACCGAAAACTTCGGCGCGGATGTCTCGTATGACGAGAAAACCGAGGCGATCCTGGTTGAAAAAACGGTGACCGAGGACGCCGCCGTTGACGACTATTCCTCGATCCTGCGCAGCTCCGACAAGGAATACATGGGAGACAGCTACTACGGCTGGAAAATGAGATCGTCGCGCGGCCTGGACGTGGCTCTCAGAACGTTTGACGGCAGACTGACCGCGTTTACCGACGCCGATGATTCAAGGCTTGCGATATCTGTATCAGATAAAGGCGACACCTCGGACGACGAGATCTTCTCGGCGTTAAAGAACGGAACGGACGGCATCACGATTGCCAGAGAGGACGCGGGGAAAGACTTGAACGGCAACACATGCCTGACCGTCGAGGGCAGGACCTCAAGCTCAAGGATCCTGCTCAAGGCAGTGATATGCGGAGACAAGGTGTTCTCGGTCTACGCCTCGTCTCCGACCGACAGCGAGTCGAACGATATAATCGGCCTCGCGGAAAGCTTCGCCGCGGGCGCGAAAAGCTTTTCCGACGCGTGCGATCTTTCCGAGGTAAAAGGCGGAAAGCGGCATTACGAAAACAAAAAAATGGGCGTGAGCATGGATCTCCCCGCCGATTGGCGCGACCTTTCCGACAGGGACGTAGAAAACGATCTCGGCTTTTCGAATATGTCCGCCTCAAACAAAAACTATTCGATGATAAACATAGCGATCCAGTCCAAAAACAATGTCGGCTCCGCCGAAAAGTGGGCGCAAAAAGACTATGAGCTCAACAAATCGGAAATAAATCCCGACTGCGCGAAGTTCAGCGACGGTCTCGAAAGCGGAACGCTGGCCGGCTGCCCGTCTATTTATTACACATATGAGATCACCTACGAGAAGGACGGCTCGACCGACTCCACGCGCGACATGTTCTTCGAAAAGGGCGAGTATGTCTACAACTTCGCGTTCCACACGGCCGGCGGAGATCTGAGCGGCATGGACGAGATAATCTCAAGCATACAAGTTGACGAGCTTGACTTTGACAAAGTCGGCAGTCTGCTGGTAAAATATCCCGAGGACAGCTACACAAAATACACGGCTCCGGAAAACGTGACTTTCAGCGCGCCGGCAGGCCGAATGGTAATAAACTCCGGCGACGCGGTGACGACGGCAAGCTCGACATCCGCGATAACGGTCGGCGCGGTTCGGGATTATCAAGCGGTGCATATGGCAAAGCGGCTCTACGAAAGCTACAGCGGGCAGCTTGACAATTTCAAAAAAATCAGCGAGCCCGTTTACAAGGGCGTGGGCGGACGCACAGGCTACTACTTCGCGTTCTCATACCTTGACACCTACGGATATAAATATATCCGCGAAGTATTCGTGACGAACATCGACAACATCTGCGTGATAGTGGAAAGCGACGTCCAATACGAAAGCATGGGCGAGAAAGCAAAAGAGATCTTTGAAAAAGCGGTCGAGTCTCTGGCTCTGCGCTGACCCTTGATTATTGCTCCGCGTCATGGTATAATAATCATATCAAACCATGACACGGAGATGATCTTATGAAATTATTTAAAAAGCAAAAGACCGAGCCGATCCCCGAGGGCTACACCGCCGACTCCGTAAGGATCGAGAAAAGCACCTGCACCGGAGAGCGCACTATCGGATTTTACAACCCCAAGGACAAAAAGCTTGTCGGCGCCGAACTGGTCCGCACCGACGCCGACATCGCCGCCTTCTACCAAAAATACGGCATAAAAACAGAGGCATAAGCGCCTCTGTTTTTTTATTTTATTTTTCGATAAGGCTCTCGCCGGTCATTTCTTCGGGCTGAGCTATTCCCATCATATCTAGCAATGTGGGGGTCAGGTCGGCCAGGCGGCCGGTCTTGAGCTTGACGCCCGATCTGCCGATCAGTATCAGCGGCACCACGTTGGTGGTGTGCGCCGTGAACGGTTCGCCGGTGTCGTAGTCAATCATCTGGTCGGCGTTTCCGTGGTCGGCGGTGATAAGCGCCTCGCCGCCCATCTCGAGCAGCGCGTCCACAACTCTGCCGACGCAGGCGTCGACCGTCTCGACAGCCTTCACCGCCGCGTCGAACACTCCGGTGTGGCCCACCATGTCGCAGTTGGCGAAGTTTAAAATAACCGCGTCGTACTTGCCGCTCTTTATCCGCTCCACTACCGCGTCGGTGACCTCGGGGGCGCTCATCTCGGGCTGCAGGTCGTAGGTCGCGACCTTGGGCGAGTTTATCAGAACTCTGTCCTCGCCCTCGTAGGGCGCCTCGACGCCGCCGTTGAAGAAGAACGTGACGTGGGCGTATTTCTCGGTCTCGGCTATCCTCAGCTGGGTCTTGCCCAGCTTGCTCATGTACTCGCCGAAGGTGTTTGTCAGGCTCTCGGGTTTAAACGCGATATTCACGTTGGGCATGGTCGCGTCGTACTGGGTCATAGTCACATAATATGTTTCAAAGAATTTTCTCTCAAAGCCCTTGAAGTCGGGATCGACGATCGTTCTTGTCAGCTCTCTGGCTCTGTCGGGGCGGAAGTTATAGAAAATAACCGAATCGTGCTCCTTGAGCCTGCCGACGGGCTCGCCGTCCTTTGTGATGACCGAGGGCACAACGAACTCGTCGGTGACCTTCTCGTTGTAGCTCTCCTCTATCGCGGTGACCGCGCTGTCAAACAGCCTGCCCTCGCCCTTGACTATCGCGTCGTAGGCCTTGCTGACGCGCTCCCAGCGGTTGTCGCGGTCCATGGCGTAGTATCTGCCGCTTATCGTAGCTATGTCGCCGACGCCGATCTCGCGCTCCTTGGCGATAAGCTCCTTTATGTATTCCTCGGCCGAGGCGGGCGGAACATCGCGTCCGTCCAGAAAGCCGTGAACATGCACGTCGCTGAGACCGTGCTCCTTCGCCATTTTGAGCAGGCCGTAGAGGTGCTTCTGGTGGCTGTGAACGCCGCCGGGAGACAGCAGTCCCATCAGATGCAGGGCGGAGCCGTGCTTTTTGCAGTTCTCCATCGCGCCCAGCAGCGCCTCGTTTTCAAACAGCGTGCCGTCCTCGATCGACTTTGTGATACGGGTCAGCTCCTGATACACTATCCTGCCGGCGCCTATGTTGGTGTGGCCCACCTCCGAGTTGCCCATCTGACCGTCGGGCAGACCCACGTCCATGCCGGACGCGTGAATGACGGTGTTGGGGCACTCGCTCATGTACTTGTCAAGGTTCGGCGTGCTCGCCGCGTATATGGCGTTGCCGTCGTGCCGCTTGTTTACGCCGAAACCGTCCATTATAATCAAAGCGTAAGGTTTTTTGCTCATGATCTTGTCTCCTATTAATTTTTTATTTATTAAATCTATTCGGCGGCTTTGACGATAACGTCAAAGTCCTCGGCCGTGAGGCTGGCGCCTCCGATCAGACCGCCGTCTATATTCGGCTTTGAAAGCAGCTCGGCCGCGTTTCCGGCGTTCATGCTGCCGCCGTACTGGATCCTGATCTTCTCGGCCGCGTCTTCGCCGTAGAGCGAGCCGATCGTGCCGCGGATGATTCCGCATACCTCGTCGGCCTGCTCGGCAGTCGCGGTCTTTCCGGTGCCGATAGCCCAAACGGGCTCATAAGCTATAACGACCTTTTCCGCGTCCGCCTTGTCTATCCCCAAAAACGCCAGCTTAACCTGACGGCAGACAGTCTCGGACGTCACGCCGTTTTCACGCTCGGTCAGGCTCTCGCCCACGCACACGATAGGCAGCAGTCCGCCGCTCAGCGCGGCCTTTGTTCTCAGGTTGACCGTGTCGTCGGTCTCGCCGAAATACTGGCGTCTCTCGCTGTGGCCTATAATCACGTATTTGACCCCGATGTCGGTCAGCATGTTCGCCGCCAGCTCTCCGGTGTACGCGCCGCACTCCATAAAGTGAACGTTCTGCGCTCCGACCTCAACGTTGCTGCCGCTCGTCTTTTCCACGACTCCGGGCAGGCATACCGCCGTGGGGCATACCACAACATCGCAGCCCGCGCCCGCGGAATTCTTAACGATAGCCGCCGCCAGCTCCGCCGCCTCGGACGGGGTCTTGTTCATTTTCCAGTTTCCGGCAATGATCTTTTTTCTCATGCTGCGCCCTCCTTATTTGTCGTCAAGCGCCGCGCAGCCGGGCAGGACCTTGCCCTCGAGCAGTTCCATCGAGGCGCCGCCGCCTGTCGAGATGTGGGTCATCTTGTCGCCGAAGCCCAGAGTGTTGATGGCCGCTGCGCTGTCGCCGCCGCCGATGATGGTCGTGGCGTCGGTGTCGGCCAGAGCCTGAGCAACAGCCACGGTGCCCGCCGCCAGGATCGGGTTCTCAAACACGCCCATGGGGCCGTTCCATACGACCGTCTTGGCGGTCTTTACCGTGTCGGCAAACAGAGCGCGCGTCTTTTCGCCTATATCCAGACCCATCTTGTCGGCCGGGATCTTGTCGGAGGGAACCGTCTCTATCTCGATCTCAGCGTCGATGGGATCCGGGAAGTCGGACGTGATAACCGTGTCGATGGGCAGCTGCAATGTCTTGCCGAGCTTTTCGGCCTTCTCTATCATATCCTTGCAGTAGCCGATCTTGTCCTCGTCTACCAGCGATGTGCCGACCTCGTAGCCCTTGGCCTTGAGGAAGGTGTAGGCCATGCCGCCGCCTATTATCAGCGTGTCGCATTTTTCAAGCAGAGTGGAAATAACGTTCAGCTTATCCGAGACCTTGGCTCCGCCCAGGATAGCAACCAGAGGACGAACGGGATTGTCGATCGCGTTGCCCACAAAGTCGATCTCCTTGGCCATAAGGTAGCCCGAAACGCAGGGGCTCAGATACTCGGTCACGCCGACCGTCGAGCAGTGCGCTCTGTGGGCGCTGCCGAACGCGTCGTTAACATACGCCTCGGCCAGCGACGCCAGCTCTTTGCTGAAGTTCTCCTCGTTCTTGGTCTCCTCGGCTCTGAATCTGGTGTTCTGGAGCAGGACCACGTCGCCGTCCTTCATATCGGCGACCGCGGCCTTGGCGTTCTCGCCCACAACGTTGTCGTCATTCGCGAAAACAACGGGCTTGCCGAGCTTTTCGGAAAGCGAGACCGCGACCGGTGCCAGCGACAGCGACTCAACGACCTGTCCCTTGGGCTTGCCCATGTGCGAGCAGAGTATAACCTTCGCGCCGTCGCCCACCAGCTTTTTGATCGTGGGCATAGCGCCGTTTATTCTGGTCTCGTCCGTGATCCTGCCATCCTTGATCGGCACGTTGAAATCGCAGCGGACAAGGACCTTCTTGCCTTTCAGATTAACGTCGTCAACAGTTTTTTTGTTCATAATCATACCTCCAAATATATGTTAAATTATTATTTTCAAATTGATATATTTATATCGGACAGGAAAAATTATCTTCCGAATTTAATTTTACCCCATTGTTTAAAATTTATCAAGAGGTTTTTACCAAAAAATCACATTAAATTTAGGCAAAGCTCCCCTCCTATTTTGTTAATTTGACAATTGACATAACACGCCTAATGTATTAATATAAAACATATATCACGGTTTTGTAAAGAAGGAGTGTTATATTTTGAACAGCAAGCTTAAAACAAAAGACCTTGTGATCTCCGCTCTGCTCATAGCGATAGGGATCATGATCCCCATGATATTCACCGGCCCGCCCTTCAGGATAGTGGTCGGCCCGTACTCGGCGACGCTTATGGCCCACGTCCCCGTGATTTTAGCGATGTTCATCTCGCCCTGGACGGCGGTGTTCACCGCGGTGGGAACAACGATCGGCTTCTTTTTCACCGCCCCGCTCGTGGTCGCGGTCAGAGCCGCGTCTCATATCCTGTTCGCCCTGCTCGGCGCCTATATGATAAAGAAAAACATAAACCTGATACTGACAGCCCTGTCGACCGGAATCGTCCACGCGGTGTTTGAGGGAATAGTGGTTCTGCTGTTTTTCGCGGGCGGACTTTCGACGAGCGACACCTATTCCGCCTCGGTCATGATGTGGATAACCGTCGCGGGCACATTCGCGCACCATGTAGTTGATTTCATAATTTCGTACATCGTGGCAATGGCGCTCTCAAAAGCGAAGATGATGCCGTCACTTCCACCTGTTTGGGGCAAAAAATAAAGGCGTTTTTGGAAAAATCAAAAAAATTTAAAATTTTTTCAAAAAAAGGCTTGCTTTTTTGCAAAACATAGGATATAATATATTTGAATTAGCGGAAGGTATATTCCGCGTCTCCGATTTTCGGAGATCTGAGCTTAGTTAATTGCTTTAAAGCAATTAAAGTTTTTCATATAATCCATTCACCTAAGAAAGTAGAGACGCCTCGCGCGTCTCTATTTTCGTGTTAAATTAATTTCCGCTTTGCCTCCTCCCGTAAGGAGACAAATTTTACTCCACATCCTTGACTTCGATGATCTGGCCCTCGGTGTTGGAGAACTTGCTGAGAGCGTTTAATGTCTGGCCGGCGCCTATGTATCTGTTGGCGTCGGTGTAGTGGCCGAGACTGTTGTACTTGCCGTCTACCTCGATCGTGACGTAGGCGTCGTATCTCTCGGGCACGGTCACAACGGCGTACTCACCGCTTATTTTGCTTATCTCCATCTTCGCGTCCTCGGCCGACACGCTCACAACGTCGCCGATATATTCCTTGGTCTCTCTGTCGTAGACCGGGCCGCCCTTGCGCAGAGCCTCGAGAGTGTATTCTCTCACGCCCTCGACCTTGTAGACATACTGGAACTTTGAGCGCTCGGTCGCCGTATTGGCGTCGCTGTCCGAGGTGTATCTGGCGTAGATGCCGAAGGCGAGCGCGGCGATACACAGGACAACCAAAATATCTATTATGCTTATCACCCCAAACAGCTTGCCTGTCTTTTTGAAGCTTCCTTTTTGGGATTTTGAATTGTTATTCTTAGCCATATTATCGTCTCCTTTCTGCGCCGCCGTGATTATTCGCTTATCTCAAGCCGCGTCACGTAGCCGTAGCTGGCCCAGTTTCTGGTGCGCACCGCCGTGGCGTCGCCCACGCGTATCGGGCTGTCGCTGATAGTCACCGCGTCTTTGCCGTCCACCGCGTCGGCCTCCATCTCAACATACACGTCATACTGATCGGGGATCTCCTGAACCGACGCCGAGCCCTGCTCCAGATCGTACGCGGTCACTCTGGCGTTCTCGTATCTCACGTTTGTCACAACGGCGGGCATTTTTTCTTTAACGCCGATCGTTACATTGTCGCCCACCTGAGGCAGTTCGGTCAAAAACTTGTCCTCCTTGGCAAACTCGACCTCGACCGTGGCGGTAACGCTCTGTCCGCTGGCTTTTTCGGCGTCGGTGTCCGCGGCCGTTGACGAGATAAAGAAGTACCCCGCCGCGGCTACCACCAGCACAACGGCCAGAATAATCAAAAAGTCCATAATGTTAAATTTTGCTTTCATAATATTACTCCATTTCTGTTATTTTCCAATCAGCGATTGGTACACGTTTTCGATTTTTCTCGTGTTGACCTCCGCGGTGAAGGCCGACTTATATATCTCTCCGCTCGCGCGGCTCATTTTTTCGTATAATTTTTCATCGGTCATCAGGCGCTCGATCCTGTCCGCCATGGCCTTCGGCTCCTTTATCGGAACCAGAAATCCGTTTACGCCGTCTTTGATGACTCCGGGATTTCCGCCGAAATCGGTGACTACGGCGGGCTTTTTAAGGCTCATGCCCTGAAGCAGCGATAGGCTTGTGGCCTCGGTGCCGAACGAGCAGTTGACCTGAATGTCCATCGCGTTCATCAGCGGCTCCACATCTGTCAGGAACCCGAGCGTTTTCACGTAATCTTTGAGACCCTCGGCCTCGATTCGGCGCTTGATGTCGCTCTCCGCGTCGCCCGTGCCCGCGATCAGAAACTTCGCCTTGACGCCCCGCTCCTTGAGCAGCTTCGCGGTCTCAACAAAATATTTGTGCCCCTTGACCTCGGTCAGACGGGCGATGATCGCCGCCGCCTTCTCGTCGGGCGCAATGCCGAAAATCGCTCTCGCCTTTTCGCGCTCGTCGGGCGAATATTCCCGAAGGGGCTCCACGCCGTTTAAAATAACGTCTATCTTTTTTTCGGGCACTCCGGTGGCGGTCAGGTTGTCCTTCGCCGCCTCGGCTACCGCGATTATCCGATCTGCCGCCCGGCTGTTTACCGCGCCGTTTATCAGCTTTCCAATGCCCCGCGACAGCCTTGGCGAGGGCTCGAACACGCTGTGCCGCGTGTACACGACCTTTATGCCGCACAGCTTTGCCGCTATCCTGGCCGACATGCAGCCGTGGGTGTGGACTATGTCGGGCCTGAGCCGCTTAAACAGCTTTTTGAGCAGCTTCACCGCGCCCGCGTCGAGCGATTTTTCCGCCAGACGGTCAAGCTCGTATGTCTTGACCCCGAGCGCCTCGATCTCGGGCAGCAGCTTTGAGCCGGTCGGCACCACGGCGCCGACGTCGAACCTGCCGCGGTCGTAATGCTTCAAAAAAGTGACGATGCACTTTCCGGCGCCGCCGATATTCGAGTCGGACGACACCTCCAAAACCTTTATCAAGCTTTCTTCACCGCCTTTTGCTCAGCTTTGGCAAGGTTGACCGCCGCCATTCCCAGCGCCAGCACGTACCAGAAGATGAGGAAAACTCTGTAATTATAGAAGCAGTTGTCAAACATACCCTGCACGCAGAAGCCCGCGACGCCCGCGGCGATCGCCACTATCATGGCGCCCAGCTTGCTGCCCTTTTTTGAGGTAGCCTGATATCCGCCGATCATTTTCTTGAAAAACATAAACAGCAGGACCAGGAAGATCGAAATCCCAACTATGCCCGACTCCACAAATATCTGAAGGAACATGTTGTGGGAGTGGGGCGCGACTATTCCGCTGTATGAATAGAACGGGTAAACCGACTGGAACGCCTTTGTTCCGGGGCCTATGCCCGACGCCCAGAAGTCCTTGAGCATTCCAAAGGTGCCGAACCAGATATAAACTCTGTAGGAGGTGGACGAGTCTGTCATGTCGCCCACGCTGACAAATCTGTTGATTATGCTTTCGGGAATAACCATAGGCACAAAGGGAAGCGCTATCAGCGCCAGTCCCCACAGCTTGCCGCAGACGAACGTCACATATATGCCCGCGACGATTATGAATCCTATCCAGCAGCCGCGGGAGAACGTGAGTATAAGCGTAAGGAACATCAAACCCGCCAAGGCCAGGTACATCGCCTTGGAGAGCTTTTTGGAGCGCTCCCACAAAAGGCCGACGCAGACCGGAACGACCAGCAGTATGTACTCGCCCAGAACATTGGGATTCTCAAGCGTTGAATATACGCGCATCTTGATATCGGTGAACATCTCCTCATCCATCCACGCCGAGGCTGTGTCCCAGCCGAACACGTACTGCGCCACGCCGTAGAGGCAGACCAGCGCGCCCGACAGCACAAACAGCGCCAGCGCGTCGAACAGCTGCTTGCGTGTCCTTACCGTGTTGATAACAACGAAGTAGAACAGCATAAACGCCATATACACCAAGAATATGCTCAGACTGTTAAGCATCGCGAAGGAGAACACGCTCGCGATAAGATACATGATAAGCATTCCGAGGATCAAAAAGCCCATGCCGTCGAACTTCCATCTGAATTTTCTGTCGCACACGCCCTTTATGAGCAGTGAGAACAAGCTCAGAAGCGACAGGCCGACCATAACCATGGTGGGCGCCAGAGGAGCCAAAAATATCGTGAAATAAACTCCGGCCAAAGGCGCGCGGAGCACGACGAACAGCCCGAACAGTCCGCCCAGAACAAGCAAAGGCAGCAGCGGGCTCACATACGCCGAAAGACCCGCGGCCGCGCCCAGAATCCCCGCGAGCCAGAGCCGCGACGCGGGCTTTGTGTATCTTTGGGCGAACACCTTATTGAAATCCATATCGATACCGGTCAGGTGCGAAAAGGCCTTGACCAGCCACGAACCGCTTAAATATGCCGTCAGATTGACGTCGATCAGCATAAACAGAGCGCCGACAACGGCCGCCGCGCACAGAACCGCGCTTATTCCGGAGCCCGACGCGATCCCCGCGGCGGAGGCTCCGAGCGCCGTGAACAGCGTGAGCATACCGATAAAGCGGGTGTTGAGGGCAAGCAGATTGTGCAGATATATATTCGCCGCCCGAACAACGCGGCTTGTGGCGATTTTCTCCGAAAGCGCGCCGCCTATCGTTCTCTGCAGCCATGAGAGGAACGTGAACGGACAGCCCAAAACTCTTCCCGCCAGACTGTTTTTAAGCGTCTCGGCGGAAAAATGCTCATGCCTGAAAAAATTGGTTATAAGCCCGCGCTGCCACGCGCCGGAAATACCGCTGTATATCTTTGTCAGCAGCTTATAAACAAAACTCTGTTTTATCAGACCCCATATGTACATCCAAAGGGTCTCAAAATATCCCAATTCGCCCATAAATTCAGTCCTTTCTTATAAAACCTACAGCGGTCTTAAACTCGCTCACCCTAAATATCCACGCCAAAGCCGCGTACACGACGCACGCGGGAACCGCCGCTGTGCAGAGCTTAACGAGCGTCATCACAACGCCCGAGCCGGGCAGCATGTCCGCGGGGATATATATAAGCTTTGCCGCGGCAAACGCGGCGGCGCCGCAGATCAGCGTCTTTACCGTGTTCAAAACAAACCCGCGGGTCACCACTCCCGCGCGTCTGCGGTTTATCATAATAAGCAGCGCCAGCGCGATGGCGGTGGAGCTGATCGCGCTCGCCAGTGCCAGTCCGTTTATGCCGAGACCCAGTCCGAGCACAAACAGCGCCGCGCAGCCCACGTTTACCGCGACCCCGAAAATCGAGGTGAACATCGGCGTCTTTCCGTCGCGTATGGCGTAAAAGCTCTTGTTGAGTACCTCGCAGATCGAGTATCCCACCATGCCGAACGAGTAGAAAAACAGCGCCGACGCCGTGATCTTTGTGTTATCGGCGGTAAACGCGCCGCGCTCGAACACGACCCTGATGATCGGGTCGCTGAGCGCCAGGAACAGCGCCGATATTATCGTTATTATAAATATTATCCAGCCGACCGAAATCCGCGTGGTCTCGGCGAATTTCTCGTCGCTGCCTCCGGCGCTGAGCCGAGACAGCCGCGGGAAAATAAAGTTCGTTATGGCGTAGGCGAAAACGCCCACCATTATTATATATATCTTGTTCGCCCAGTTAAGCGCCGACACGGCGCCGTCGCCCAGACCCGAGCCGAACGACATGTTTATCACGTTGCAGAGCGGCTGCACCCACGAGCTTATCAGCACGGGCAGCGCCAGCAGCGCCACCTCCTTCATGGTGCCGTCGCTGAAATTCATGCGGGGCCTGTATCTGTATCCGGTCTTTATCAGCCACGGAAGCTGGAAAAACAGCTGCAGCGCCCAGGCGATAAGCATCGAGACGGCCACGCCGGAGAGACCCATTTTGTCGCCGAATATGATCAGATAGGCTATCATCACGCCGTTTGACACGACGCTTATCAGCGACGGGACAGTGAACTGTCCGTGGGACTGGAGTATGCCCACAACCACATAGGCGATCGCGGTGAACGCGATCGACGGGAATAAAATTCTAAGCAGCCGGGCGGTTTCCTCGACCTTTCCGGGCACGTCGGCGTAGCCGGGCACCATCAGGCGCACGATCGGCTCCGAGAACACGGCGCCCAGGATAGCAGCCAGCACCGAGACCGAGCCGACGACCGTGATGAAGTTGTTGGCGAACGCGTCAGCCGCGCCCTGTCCCTTTTGCTCCAAATTTTTATTGTATATCGGCACAAACGTGGACAAGATCGCCACGCCCAGCACCATGTCAAAAAACAGCAGCGGTATCTGCGTGGCGCTGTTGATGACGTCGCTGGCGTAGCCCTGGCCGTAAATTCCGGCGATAAGCATTTCGCGCAGCAGACCCATAAACTTTGCGAGCATGATCAAAACGGCCATAATGCCGATCGACCGCACCGCCTTTCCGCCTTTGTTCTCCGCCATATCAATTCTCCCGTTTATAAATTCATGAAATCATTTAAAGACATTATATACCAAAACAAAAATAAAGTCAACATAGTAATTAGTAATTAGCGAATAGCAAATAGAACTACGCGGAAATACTTTCGGCAAAAACGCCGCTGTATCTCCGCGCATGTTTTAAAAAATCTATTTAATTATTGCTCAGTATGCTCTCAATTTGAGTTTTTAATTCCGGAAAATCATTGATTACGGTTATATATACGTCATTCATGTTTAATGTTCCGTATTTATGAGCGGTTATATCACGAAATCCGGAAATTTGTTTCCAAGGAATATCTCCATATTTCTCGCGCATATCAACAGACAGATTTTTTACAAGTTCTCCAATATTAATAACCGTCATGCCCACAGCGCGTTTCAGCAATTCATCCGATATAAAATCCTCGCGTGTGACATTATCCATAAATTTAATCGATATTGATATTTCATCCAATATCTTTTTTAGTATTATTATATCCCTATGCAGCATAAATCGGTACCACCTTTTCAATTTCAAGAACTGATCCCTCGGGAGCCGGATAATGCACTATATCCACAGGCGTGTTCAAAAGCTCCTCCAGCCTTATTTTCAGGCCGGATAATACCAGAAGCGACACGTACTGAGATTCAAACTCAACCAACAAATCAACATCGCTGTCTTTTGTATTTGTGCCGTTTGCGTAAGAGCCGAAAAGATCAATGCGCGTTACAGGATATTCCTCCGCTGCTGTTCTCGCGGCCTCCGCAATTTGATTCAGTGTCAGCATACCGTACTCCTCCTTTTCCGCATATAATAACTTGCCATATCCGCATTATAATATACATTTTTTATTAAGTCAAGCCGCATTCGCCGTTTACTTTTTTCACTGCCGATGTTATTCAACGTAGCCGAATTCGCAGTCGTATATTTCTACCGGGTCGCCGTTCTTAATGCCGGCCTCTTTGAGCTTGTCGATTATGCCGCTCTTTATCAGTGCGCGCTGGAAATATTGAAGCGACTCGTAGTCGTCAAGGTTGGTGGAGCCCACGATCAGGAAAGCCTTGCGGCCCTCGACATGATAAACTCCGTCCTCGTCGCGGGTGACGGTTATGGTCTCGTCGGCTTTGCGCTCCGCCTCGATATCAAACATCTCGTACTCTTCCTCGAATTCCTCGGGCGGGATCTTTGACAATTCCTCGTAGGTGTATTTCAGCACCTCGTCTATACCCCGCTTGGTTGCCGCGGAAATTTTGAACACCTTGAGGCCGCGGCTCTCCATCTCCTGTTTAAATATCTCAAAATTCTCGTCAAATCCCGGAATATCGCACTTGTTGGCAAGCACGATCTGGCGCTTTTTAGCCAGCTTTTCGCTGTGGAGAGCCAGCTCGCGGTTTATCGTGTCGAAGTCCTCGATCGGGTCGCGCCCCTCAATGCCCGACACGTCCACCACATGCAGCAGCAGCTTTGTCCGCTCCACATGCCGAAGGAACTCGTGGCCGAGACCAACACCCTCGTGGGCGCCCTCGATTATGCCGGGTATGTCGGCCACTACAAAAGAGCCGTCGCCCATGTTGACAACGCCCAGATTCGGTTCTAGCGTGGTGAAATGGTAGTTCGCGATCTTTGGCCGCGCGTCGCTGACGATAGACAAAAACGTCGATTTGCCCACATTGGGGAAGCCCAGCAGGCCCACATCGGCGATCAGCTTAAGCTCAAGGGTCACGTATCTCTCGTCTCCGGGATTTCCCGGCTTGGCGAATCTCGGCACCTGCCTGGTGGCGGTGGCGAATCTCTTGTTGCCCCAGCCGCCAATGCCGCCCTTCGCGACAACGAACTCCTCGCCTTCCTCTTTGAGGTCGCAGATAACCAGACCGCTCTCCTCGTCGCGCACGATCGTGCCGACAGGAACGGGAACGCGGAGATCCTCGCCGTTTTTGCCGTATCGGTTGGCGTCCCGTCCGGGACCGCCGTTTTCCGCTTTGAACTTGCGCCTGTAGCGGAAGTCGATCAGGGTGTTCACGTTTTTGTCGGCGACAAATATGACACTGCCGCCTCTTCCGCCGTCGCCGCCGTCTGGACCGCCCGCCGCCACGTATTTTTCGCGGTGGAAGGTCACCGCGCCGTCGCCGCCGTCGCCGCCCTTTATAAAAACTCTCGCTCTGTCAGAAAACATAAGCCGCTCCTTTCAAATCACAAATTACGAAAAAGGGACGGACAACGTCCGCCCCCAAAAAATCCAAAACTATTGAGCGATCTCGTATACAGAAACCTGCTTCTTATCTCTGCCCTTGCGCTCGAACTTAACCTTGCCGTCGATAAGCGCGAACAATGTGTCGTCGCCGCCCTTTTTGACGTTAAGTCCCGGATAAATTTTGGTTCCTCTCTGTCTTACGATGATGTTTCCCGCGAGACAGGGCTGACCGTCACCCAGCTTCACGCCGAGACGTTTCGACTCGGAGTCTCTGCCGTTTTTGGTGCTTCCCATACCTTTCTTATGAGCCATTAAATATCACTCCTTATTATCAAAATCATGTAAAATCTTACGCGTTGATCGCTGTAATCTTAACCTTTGTGTAGGGCTGTCTGTGACCCTGCTTCTTGTGATAATGCTTCTTAGGCTTATACTTGTAGACAATGATCTTCTTGGACTTGCCGTTCTTCTCGACCGTGGCCGAAACCGTGGCTCCGTCAACATAAGGAGCGCCTATTTTCAGCTCGCCGCCGCCGACAGCCAGAACCTTGTCAAAAGTAACAGTCTCGCCGGCCTCAACGTCCAGCTTCTCGATGAACAAAACGTCGTCCTGCTCAACCTTGTACTGTTTGCCGCCTGTTTCAATAACTGCGTACATTAAGTCGTATACCTCCTATTACCCAAGACTCGCCATTGGGGCGCGCCTGTGCGTCTTAAAAAAGCCCCTTCTGCGCGGTTACCGAAACAGTATAACAGATTTATCCGCGTATGTCAAGCCTTTTTTAAAAATTTTTCGTAATTTCGAAGCGCTATTCGCGAAGCAGATATCAGGCTCCCCCTAGGGGGAGCTGTCGGCGGAGCCGGCTGAGGGGGATGATCCTAATCGCTATTTGCTAATCGCTAATCACTACGTTCCCACCTCCGTCTGCGGCAAGCCGCAGCCAC
>CANPWW010000008.1 GCA_947585115.1 uncultured Monoglobus sp. | reverse complement strand
CGGAGGCCTGATCGGCGGCAATCTTATGGGCTACGACAACGGAATTTCGGATGATCACACGCTCTATACCAACTACGAAAACAGCGGCGCGCAGACGGGCGGCTGGTACAGCGGCTCGGCTATGAACGAGGAGAGCGTGAACTACGGCGCGAACAACAGCGGCACATACAGCGGAGGCAACACGGGCTACCTCAACACCTCGGTGGCGGGCGGAGCCAGAGCCAAGCGAACTAACATAATCGGAAACGGCCAAGACACCATGACGATCATGGTCTATATGTGCGGCACCGACCTTGAGCAAAAAGGCGGCATGGCGACCTCGGACCTCCAGGAGATGGCGCGTGCGGATATCGCCGACAACGTCAACCTGATCGTGTATACCGGAGGCTGTCAGGGCTGGCGCAATAACGTGGTAAGCAGCCGCGTCAACCAGATATATCAGATCAAAAACGGGAATCTTATCCCGCTTGTCCGGGACGCGGGCGACGACGCGATGACGAGCCCGAACACGCTGACCGGATATATTCAATGGTGCGCCAAAAACTTCCCGGCCAACCGCAACGAGCTGATCCTGTGGGACCACGGAGGCGGATCGATCAGCGGCTACGGCTACGACCAGAAGCACGCGTCAAGCGGTTCCATGACGCTGGCGGGTATAGATCAGGCGCTCAAAAACAGCGGCGTGACCTTTGACTTTATAGGTTTCGACGCCTGCCTGATGGCGACAATGGAAAACGCGCTGATGCTCAGCCGCTGCGGAGACTATCTGATAGCCTCCGAGGAGACCGAACCGGGCACCGGCTGGTACTACACAAACTGGCTGAACGCGGTGTCTCAAAACACCTCGGTACCGACGACCGAGATAGGCAAGATCATATGCGACGACTTTGTTTTCGCCTCGGCGCAGAGCGCGGGCGGACAGTCAACGACATTGTCTGTGGTGGATCTTGCCGAGATAGAGACGACCGAGGACGATTTCTCGATGTTCGCCCAGTCGATAGGCAAGCTGATACAGGACAAAAAATATAACATAGTCTCAAACGCAAGAGCCGGCGCGAAAGAGTTCGCCCGCTCGAGCGGCATAGATCAGGTCGATCTGATACATCTGGCGAAGAACCTGAACACGCCCGAGGCGGGCGCGCTCGTCAAGGCGCTGAACGGAGCGGTGAAGTACAACCGCACCTCAAGGACGATGGCGAATTCCTACGGAATTTCGATATACTTCCCGTATGACAACGTCAGAAACGTTGACTCGATGGTAAGGACCTATAAGCAGATAGGCATGGACGAGGATTACACCCGCTGTATCCAGGAATTCGCTGGCCTTGAGGTCGGCGGCCAGTCGCTGGCTGGCGGCACCGGAAACCCGCTGGGCTCGCTTCTGGGTCTCGGCGGCGGAGGCGGAGCCGCGGGCTCCGACATGATATCCGAGATACTCGGCAGCCTTATGGGCGGCAGCGCAAGCGGCATCTCGGGGCTTGACGCCTCGAACTCGGGCTTTTTGACCGAGAGCGCGAGGGTGATCGAGGAAAACAAAAAATTCCTCGAGGACAACAGATTCGACCCCGAGGACCTCGAGTGGAAGCGGAACAGAGACGGCCAAACAGTGCTCAAGCTCAGCGAGAACCAGTGGGACATGATCGGCAGCGTCGAGCTCAATATGTTTTACGACGACGGCGAGGGATATATTGATCTGGGTCTTGACAACATATATGATTTTGACGACGACGGAAATCTTGTAGCGTCGGACGACAACACGTGGCTCGCGATAAACGGTCAGCCCGTGGCGTACTATTTCCTCGACGAGACCGAGGACGGCGACAGCTACACGATAAGAGGATGCGTGCCCGCCATGCTGAACGGCGAGCGGGTCGACCTTATGCTGGTGTTCGACAATGAGAACCCCTACGGTTATATACTCGGCGCCAGGACCGCTTATGACGAGAGTGAGACGGGTACCGAGGCAAAGGGCCTGACCGCGCTGAATTCCGGCGACACGCTTGAATTCCTCTGCGACTATTACAGCTACGACGGAACGTACACCGACAGCTATTATCTCGGCGAGCCCATGACCGTCACCGAAAACATGCAGATAAGCAACGTGGACGCGGGCGGCGAGACCAAGCGCACCTACCGCCTGACCGATATATACAATCAGCACTACTGGACACCGGAATATTAAAAAACAGGCGCCCCGAATCCGGGGGCGCCTGTTTTCAGTTCCAAGACACGCGCGGGCGTTTTCCGGACGCGGCGCAGTCCGCAAGGTACAGATTGATAAGTGTTTGATAGGGAATACCCGAGCTGTCCGCTTGGGATTTAAAATATTCTATAGTGTCAACGTCAATATTAATGGTAATTTGCTTCTTGAGCCTTTTGGCGTACGGATTTTTCCGCGCGTTTTTAAAATCATATTCATCTCTCATTTTTATTCACCCCATTCATGATATTGTTTGGCCTCGGTCTTGGTCGCTTTTCTGGCGGAGATAATTCGTATAATCGTTTCGGATTCTCTGAGACAGTGACAGACAACAAGCAAATTAGCTCTTTTGCTGAGTCCCAAAATGATAAATCTCTCTTCATCTCGGGAGTGTTCGGGATCGTCAATTAAAAGCGCGTCATGATCATAAAATACTGTCCGCGCTTCCTCAAAGGATATTTTATGTTTCCTTTTGTTTATTTCATTTTTGTTATTGTCCCATTCAAATCTTAGTGTGTCCATAATTATATTATAATTATTTTATATTGATTTGTCAATATGTTTTATATAAAATTTATGAAAATAAAGCGGCATAATAATATGCCGCTGCGGGATGCTTGGTTGTTGTCGTATGTAGCTGTAGCGCACCAAACGCCGTAGGGGCAGATATTATCCGCCCGCTTTGCCTCGCCCCTTGGGGCGAGGTGGATTTCCGCCGCAGGCGGAAAGACGGAGAGGGGGTTAACGTAGGCACTAGTGATTAGTAACTAGGGACTAGGATCCCCCCTCAGTCGGGCTTCGCCCGACAGCTCCCCCGAGGGGGCGCCTAATTAACGCCTCTCCCCAAGGGGCGAGGCTGACGGGGCGGACGTCCGCAGCCGTCCGCCCTTTGGATTTAATTGGGAAGAATTAATTATTTTTTTACAAACTCATTTCGGCGGGCTCGGCCAGGGGTTTTATGCTGTCCGTATCGCTCCAAAGCATTACTTTTATGTCCGCGTTTTGCAAGTTTTCGCTGTAGAAAGTCATTTCACCAAAGTTATAGTATTCCTGCATATCTATCAGCGCGCCGTTTTTGTTATACACCGCAAGGATCACTTGAGCGAATGGATCATCGCAGTTGTTTACTTTCACCGTAACAAACCTGCCCCAAACCTCGGTTATTTCAACCGAAGGCGCGCTCGGGTCGGCTGTCGGCTTTATCGTGGGTGCGGCTGTCGGTTTTGCCGTCGGTCTTTGTGTAGGCGCTGCTGTGGGATTTGGCGTTGGCTTTTGTGTAGGCGTCGGCGTCGGTTTTGGCGTCGGAGCAGGCATTACTGTTGGCGTAGGCGCAGGCGTCGGTGTCGAATTGGGAGACGGAGTAAAATTGTTTTCCGGCCATCCCCACGCGTTATTGTAAAAACGACAGTTGTTAATGTTAAACTTAATAGTGTCGCTTCCGAAAACAGTGTTTAAATTATCTTGAAATGTACAATTGTTTAAGGTTATTTCAATATTATTTAGCCAACCGCTTGAAAAAGCATTGTATTCAGAGGCGCATCCTTTATCATATGCGTTTCTGAGAAAGGTGCAATTTTCAAATGTTGCTCCGTCATAAATCAAAGCGATACATGCCATGCAATCTCGTATAACGGTATTGCTGATTAAAGTGTTTTTACTATGATCCGTCCATAATCCGAACACGCCGCAGCCGTATATATCACAATTATTTATTTTGACGCTCGCGCTTGAAAAAATATTGATTACTCCGTTGCCTTCACAGCCGAATTGCGGAACATCGTGTCCCAATATAATACCGTCAATCAAAATGTTCCGCGAGTTGTATATATTTATAACTGCCAAATAACCCTTATCAACCTTTATTTCGGCTTTTCCGTTTCCGTAGACTTCCAAATTTTTGATATTCCTTATATCTACTTCATCTGTGATCAGGTATTCGCCCGGAGCCATTATAATTTTTGTGTTTGAATCAATGGCGTTGAGCAGTTCTTCGGCTGTGGATACATTAACCGTTTTAAGAGGAACCGGCGTCGGGGAACTTTCGGAATCGTTAAAATGTTTTTCGGCTTTTATCAATGAATCGTTGTTTGAACCAAAAGTTATTCCGCGCCAGTCGTTTCTGCTACCGTTGTAATATACATCGATCGGAGTGTAGCAATCACCAAAAGCATCTTTTTCAACAAAAGTCAGTTTATTTGACATTGTTATGCTCGCGAGGTATTCGCAGCCATAAAATGCGTTATTTCCTATACTTGTCACATTTTTGGGAATATTAATGCTTTTAAGATTTAAACAGTTTGTAAAAGAGTTATTCTCTATGCTTGTTATGCCATTGGATATATTAATATTTGCAAGACTTGAGCAGCCTTTAAATGCGCTCTCGCCTATACTTGTTACATTATCGGGTATAGTTATGTCTCGGAGACTTTTGCAACCATTAAACGCGCTATTACCAATACTTGTTAAGTTATCGGGTATATTTATGCTCGAAAGACTTTCACAGCCGTCAAACGCATTACTGTCGATGCTTGTTAAATTATTTGGCAGCTTTATATTTGACAATGATGAACAGCCGCTAAAAGTATTTGTTTTAATAGAGGTTACCATATTGGGTATATCAATACTTGATAGGCTTGTGCAATTTGAAAATGCCCATGTTTCAACACTTGTCACACTCTCGGGTATAGTTATACTCTCAAGATTTGAGCAGTTTAAAAAAGCTGAGTAACCTATATTATTTACACCGTATTCTATAACTGCTTTTTTTATACTGCTGCGAGAGTTATACCAAGGAATTCTGTCATAAGATATCCATGAACTCATTTTTCCGGTGCCGCTTATGGTTAGTGTTCCGTCAGAATCCAATGTCCAAGTTAAACTGTCGCCGCAGGTGCCGCTGTCTATTATTGTCGCGGCGGCTGCGGGCGTGAAGGTCAGCAGGGCGCAAAGAATTGTAAATACCAAACTTAAACATAAAACTCTTTTCATAAAAATGTACCTCCTAAAATAAAAAGTGTGTGGTCTCAATCGGAACCACACACGAAAAATGCACGGCTCGGATTGTTACCACACAATTTTAAACCTACTATATAAATACTCAACAAGAATGAGCCAATAGAGTGAGCGTACATTTTTGCCGAAACACAAAAATAACTCACACTTGTTGGCATATTAAGTTTAAAATTATGTGGTGAGTACAGTTTATCACATGCCGGAAATATTGTCAATCAAAATTTTGGGAATTTGAAACGGGCTGTTTATTATAAGAATATTGACATTATTAAAGTAATATAGTATAATACAAATAAGGCATAATATATTTGAAAGGAGGCGGACACATATGGCAACATCAAGTATTTTGACAAATGTCAAGATTTCCGGCGCGCAGAACGCCGAGAATTTTGTCAACGCGCTTGAGACAGTGAGCGCGGACCCTAAAAGAAAGCCGGTTTCATCCATTAATCCGCCGCTTAAAGACAAAGAGGAAATAAAAGCATTGTTTTCTAAAATGTAAAATACATACAGTTATTAAGATTTATATAAGTTTAAAAATGCCGCGGCGCAGTTTTTGCTGCGCCGCGGCGGTTTTTTGTTTGAGTTTTGTTTTTTTAGCCGAGTTCGGCGAAGTATTTGATGGTTCTAACCATCTGGCTGGTGTAGGAGTTCTCGTTGTCGTACCAGGAAACAACCTGAACTTCATAGATGCCGTCGCCTACTTCCGCAACCATTGTCTGGGTCGCGTCGAACAGCGAGCCGTACTTCATTCCGATAACGTCGGAAGATACGATCGGGTCGGTGTTGTAGCCGAAGGACTCGCTCGCGGCGGCCTTCATAGCGGCGTTGATGCCGTCAACCGTAACGTTCTCGCCCTTAACGACCGCTGTCAGGATCGTGGTCGAGCCGGTAACAACCGGAACGCGCTGCGCCGAGCCGATCAGCTTGCCGTTGAGCTCGGGGATAACCAGGCCGATAGCCTTGGCCGCGCCCGTCGAGTTGGGAACGATGTTGGCCGCGCCCGCTCTCGCGCGTCTCATGTCGCCCTTTCTGTGGGGGCCGTCCAAAATCATCTGGTCGCCTGTGTAGGCGTGGATCGTTGACATGATACCGCTCTGGATCGGAGCGTAGTCGTTGAGAGCCTTGGCCATGGGAGCCAGGCAGTTCGTTGTGCAGGAAGCGGCGGAGATGATCTTGTCGTCCGCTGTCAGCACGTTCTCGTTAACCGAGAAAACAACCGTGGGCAGATCGTTGCCGGCGGGAGCCGAAATAACTACCTTCTTCGCGCCCGCGTCAATGTGGGCCTGAGCCTTAGCCTTTGAGGTATAGAAGCCCGTGCACTCCAGAACAACGTCAACGCCGATCTCGCCCCAGGGGAGCTTTGACGCGTCGGCTTCCTCATAGATCTTGAGGGTCTTGCCGTCCACCGTGAGGGTTCTCGCCTCGTCGTCGCACTCAACCGTGTGCAGGCCCTCGCCTATCGCGCCGCAGAATCCCTTCTGAGCCGTGTCGTACTTCAGAAGATTTGCCAGCATCGAGGGAGCCGTCAGGTCGTTGATGGCAACAACCTCATATCCGTCAGCCTCAAACATCTGTCTGAAAGCCAGACGGCCGATACGTCCAAAACCGTTAATAGCAACTTTTACCATAATAAAAGTACCTCCTAAATATAAATTAAATTTGTTTATTATTTTTCAAAGATCAGAAACGCGTTTCGCGCGCGTTTCTCAAGTTAATATTATTGTACCTTATAGCGGAAAAATATTCAAGTACTTTTTTGATATTTTTATGTCAAATATATCAAAAGTTTTGCGAAGGGATATATTGAATTTGCTTGTGCAAACTGCACAAAACGGCAAAAATCGCGGAAAAGAAATGTTACAGAAATGTTACAGAAATATTTGATTTGTGTTACAAACAAAAACCTACAACATGTTGATTTGAGCAAAAAACAAAATCAATATCTTGTATGGCGATTTTCGGAGAGTGGCAAAAAAGCGGGAAATGCCGAAATAATTTTATGTACTTTTTGTAAATGATGATTTAACAAATTGTGAAAAAATCCCGTTTTCCCTTGATTTTCGGGGCGAAAGATGCTATAATACAAGATAGTTTAGGGTAATCACTGATTAAATAACGCCTGCGGCTTGGCACATCGCTTGCTAGCGATAATTCCGTCATATCGCCCAAAAGCTCCTTGCCATACACAAAGTATGCCGCGTCACTTTTGAACAATCTGACGAAATTCCTGCCGGCGCAATCGACGCACCATATTTAATCAGTGCTTACCGGGGAAGTTGAGATAAATCGCGCGTTTGCCGCCCGGGCGGCAGGGATGGCGCGAAAATATTTTGAGGTGATATTTTTATGAGAAAGTTTAAGGCGCTCGCTCTGACGGTGCTTATACTGTCTTTGCTGGTCGCCGCGTTTCCCGCGGCGGGCGTTTCGGCGAGAGAGTTTTCGGACGTTCCGATAACCGCCTCGTATTACACGGCGGTCGATAAGCTGAGCAACATCGGCGTTATCCAGGGACGCGAGGACGGAAACTTTGCTCCGAACGCTCAGACGACGCGCGCCGAGTTCTGCGCGTTCCTCTCAAGAGCGACGGGCTATAACGAGAATTATTACCAGGCGTCGACCACGCCGTTCACTGACGTTTCGGCCGATTACTGGGCGAACAGCTACATATCTTACTGCTACGACAGAGGCTATATAAACGGAAATCTGGACAACACCTTCGCTCCGGCAGACCCGGTCACATACGAGCAGGTCGTGAAAATGGTTGTCTGCTCCTCGGGAGCGGGCGACGACAGCCTGAGAAGCGTGGGACCCTATTGGTATTCCGGATACCTGGCGGTGGCCGATAAGTACGGACTTCTTCATGACACGACCAAGGCGGTCGGAAAAGACGCGAACAGAGCCTTTGTGGCTCAGATGATATACAACTCGCTCAGCTTTATAAACGGCGGCGAGATCGACGACAGCGTTATTGTGACGGACGTGGCGGATCTTTCGAACAACGCGGCGCACAGCACGCCCGTTCCGCAGAGCGCCGAGGCGCCAAAGGAAGAAATTTTTGCGGCGACTCCTGTGCCAACGGCTGTTCCGACAGCGGCTCCCACATCTGCGCCCACATTGGCGCCGACGCTTGCGCCTACATTGACGCCGACGGCAAAGCCGGCTGTGACGCCCGCGCCTGCCGCGGCAAAGGCGACGCCGCTGCCGACTATGGTTCCTACGCCGAGACCCACGGCGGTTCCCACGCCGATACCTACGGTCGCGCCTACGGCGGTTCCGCAGCAGAGCGTTCCGCAGAACGTTCCGGTTTGGAATTCGGCATATCAGCCCAACAAGACGATCGTCATCGATCCCGGCCACAACTACAGCGGAGTTGACACCGGAGCGACCGGAAACGGTCTCAGAGAGCAGGATATAACCTGGTACATAGCCGAAAAAGTAAAACCGCTGCTTGAGGCTCACGGATTCAATGTTGTTATGACGAGGAATTCGATCACCGACAACTGCTCGACCACGTCGACCTCGGACAGCCTGGCATACAGATACAATCTGGCCAACAACCTAAACGCGGCGCTGTTTGTTTCGATACACTGCAACGCGGGCGGCTCAAACGGAACCGAGACCTACTGCTACTACAACAGTTCGGAGGGACGCAAGCTTGCCCAGAAAATACAGAGCTACATAATCAGCTCCGTGGGCACTATGAACAGGGGCGTCAAGGAAGCGGGATTCGCGGTGATCAGACATACCGTTATGCCCGCGGTGCTGGTCGAGACGGCGTTTATAGATACCGCGGACGACGCGGCAAAGCTTGGCGATAGCGCGTATCAGCAGAAATATGCCGAGAGCATAGTCCATGGTATATGCGATTACATGGGCGTGGCGTATTAATTAGTGAAGTGAAGGGCACATAATAATGTGCCCTTTTTATAACACGGGATTTGAGGCCGGGACGTCGAGGGCGCCGTCCCCTACGACCGCGGGGAAATGCCGGTAATTTTCGCCTAATCATCTCCGCGTAGTCACTATTTACTAATCGCTAATCACTACGTTCGTAGGGGCGGATATTATCCGCCCGAAGTTTTATGAAGTTTTACATTGAAAGGAAACGGATCATGGTTAAAATTACAAAAAAGCCGGAGCTGCTGGCGCCGGCGGGGAATCTCGCGAAGCTGAAAACCGCGATAACATACGGCGCCGACGCGGTGTATATCGGCGGCGAGGAGTTCTCGCTGCGCACCGCGGCGGACAATTTCACGGCCGCCGAGATCGCCGAGGGCGTGAAGTACGCCCATGAGCGCGGCAAAAAGGTGTACCTGACCGCCAATATAATACCGCACAACAGCGACATAGCCGGGTACGGAAATTTTTTAAAGGAGCTTGAGGGCATAGATATCGACGCGGTGATACTTTCGGATCTGGGAATGTTCGCCATGACCCGCGAGCTTATGCCGGACACCGATATCCATATAAGCACCCAGGCCAACAACGTCAATTGGAAAAGCGCCGAGATGTGGCGCGATATGGGCGCAAAGCGCGTTATTCTGGCGCGGGAGATGTCTCTTGCCGAGATCCGCGAGATCCGCGACCGGGTGCCCGGCATTGAGATCGAAGTGTTTGTCCACGGCGCGATGTGCATTTCATACTCCGGGCGCTGCCTGCTCAGCAACTACATGGCGGGCCGCGACGGGAACAGGGGCGAGTGCGCCCATCCCTGCCGCTGGAAGTATTTTTTGATGGAACAGCAGAGGCCGGGCGAGTATATGCCCGTGTTTGAGAACGAGCGCGGTACTTTTATATACAACTCAAAGGACCTGTGCATGCTGCCCCACGTGGACAAGCTCGTCGAGGCGGGCGTTGACAGCTTTAAGATAGAGGGCCGCGTCAAGTCGGAGTTCTATGTGGCGACCGTGGTCAAAGCTTACCGCAAGGCGATCGACGATTATTTCGCCGCCGCGCCCGGAGAGTACAAGTTCGACGGGCGCCTGATGGACGAGGTAAAAAAAGTCAGCCACCGCGACTACACCACCGGTTTCTTTTTCGGAAAGCCGGGCGGCACCGAGCAGCACTATGAGAGCAGCTCGTATATCAGGGATTACGACATGGTAGGCGTGGTCGAGAGCTATGACAATAAAACCGGAATGGCGAAGGTGATCCAGAAAAATCGTTTCTTTAAAGGCGACGAGGTCGAGTTCCTGCGGCCGTACGGCGATTTTTCCAAGCAGACCATAGAGTATATGACCGACGCTGAAGGAAACGAGATCGAGGTCGCCAACCACCCGCAGAGCGTGGTTTATATAAAAACCGAGCTTGAGCTCGAACCCGACACATTTATCAGAAAGAAGAAATAAACCGCGGTTTTTCCGCGGCGGGCGCCCTTATTTATTCTAATGCAGGAAAACATTTTTATCGCGATAATAAATTACCGCAAATTATAAAGGCGCAATGTTTGATTATCTATTGACTTTTTTCGATTAGTGTGTTAAAATTAACATTGCGGCAGTTTGTCCGTCTAAATTTTCGGACGGCCGCGAAAAAGCAATTCGGTAAAATAATTAAAATTTTTTATCTTTGGAGGGTAAAATATGAGAAACATTAAAAGACTTACCTGTCTGGTTGTCGCGTTTCTGATGATCGTGTCCTGCGGCGCGGTATTCGCGGATTTCAGCGATGTTCCCGCAACGGCTTCGTATTCGCAGGCGGTCTCGGCGCTCAGCCAGCTGGGTGTAATCAACGGTTATGAGGACGGCACGTTCAAACCCGACAACGACGTTACGCGCGCCGAGTTCACGGCTATGCTCATGAGAGTAATGGGCGCCGGAAACTTGGGCTCGACTTCGGCGGAGTCTCTTCCGTTCACGGATCTTTCCGACACGGATTCGTCGATCTCCTGGGCTATCCCGAACATTAACATAGCATACGGCAAAGGCATCATCAACGGATACCCCGAGGACAACACGTTCAGACCCAACAACAACGTTCTCTATGAGGAAGCGGTAAAGATGGTTGTCTGCGCTCTGGGCTACGGCAGCTATGTCAACACAAACGCCGACCCCTGGTATTCCGATTATATCAATCAGGCCAGATCGCTGACGATAATCAAAAACGCTCAGAACATGGGCAACGTCGGCAGCCCCGCCAGCCGCGCCTGCATCGCTCAGATGCTGTATGACTCACTGGAGGTAAATCTGGTTGAGGGCGGAATGCTCACCAACAAGAACCTGCTTTCGGACTATCTGGGATATATCAAGAACACGGGCTATATTTCGGCCAATGACGTGACAAGCCTTGACAATCCCGATGTAACGATGCACGAGAACCAGATACAGATCCGTGCCCGCGAGCCGGGCTCAAACGTGTATGAGGTACACACATACGCTGTTGAGAATATAGCCGAGTTCCAGAACAAGCTGGGTTATCAGATCGACTTCTTCTATTCGGCCGCGACGGCAAACAGCGCGGTTCGCTCGCTGTTCAGCTATGAGATCAAGACAAACAACACAACTCTTGACATAGCCGCCAACATGATAGAGCCCGACGAGTCGACAAATTCGATAATCAGATATTATCCCGATCAGAACTCGCGCACGACAGGCGCCAACCTTGCTCAGGACAACATCGTTATCTATAACGGCAAGCTCTACGGCCCCAACGCCGACGCGAGCAGATTCTCGGTTGACATGCTCCCCGCGGTCGGAAACGTTTCGATGCTGGATTCCGACAACAACGGCGCGTTTGATATAATTAATATCTGGGATTACGACGTGTATTATGTAAGCAGCAAGACAAGCACCGAGCGCTCGATCACCGACAATGTTACCAGAGAGGGCCAGAACGCGAAGCTCTATCTTGACACCGACAGAGACAAGATAAACATCATCAGAAAGAGCGGCGAGAAGCTGGACTTCGGCTCGATTGCGACGGGCGACGTCGTTTGCTACGGCGCCAGTAACCCCGATAACGGCGGCGAGCTTTACGCCACGGCCGTTGTGGTATCCGACAAGGTGACCGGCACGATCACTTCTCTGATCCCCGGTGAGGATATGGTTGTCAACAACCAGGCTTATCCCTTCTCGGCGGCGGCTCCCTGGATGAGCACCGCGTACGCCCTGGGCAACACCAAGAACCTTGAGTCGCCTAAGGCATCCGAGAGCGGCACATATGTTCTAGACATAAACGGCAATGTTTTCGCGTACAGCAATACCGGAGACACCACCGCCAATATGACATACGGCTATCTCATAGCTTATGACGCCGGCAACAATATTTTCGGCTCCAGCATTGAGGACCTGCGTCTGAGAATCCTGTCTCAGAACGGAACCCGCAGCGATTACTATGTAAGACGCTCGACAAAAGTTAACGGACAGTCCTACAGCAACAGCAATGATTTCATTAACGCGCTGTACGAGGGCTCCGGATATCAGTACACCGGCACCGATTCTTACACCGACTTGCAGCAGGTTATCAAGTTTGCCGTATCGGGCAACTATATTACCGATATGTACACGGTAACAGCCGACACCAATGTGAGCACCGGCAGCGAGATCGTTACAAACAAGCTGTACAGGTATTCGAATCTCAACCCCGCAAGAGGCGACGTTAACCTGAAGTACTCAAACAACAGACTCAGCAACGGCAATGTTAACCTGATGGTTGAGTCGGGCACGGTGGTATTCGTTGTTCCCGAGGATTCCGAGAGAAACAACCAGGATAACTTCTTCAAGAGGGACCGCGGCTACTTCAGCAACAACAGGACCTACGCCAAGGTCGAGGCGTTCGACGTTTCGACGACCAACGCGGCAAGAGTCATTGTCGTATACAGCGGCGCGTCCGCTCAGGAGGTTGACGACAACTCTCCGCTCATGGTTATCAGCCAGCTGCCGGGTCAGACAGTTGACAGTTCGACAGGCGATTACGTGAACGACGTTACCGGATATCAGGTTACAAGAAATTCGGGAAGCCTCAAGCAGAACGTGAGAGCCTCCAGCTCTTCAAGCAACATTATCAACTCAATGAGCATCGGCGATATCTACAGAGTCGGCGAGGATTCATACGGTTACCTTACATTTGAGAGCAAGAACCGCCTGTATCCGGCGACCAACGGTTATATCGACACCGGACTCGACTCGAAAGGCAGCTGGGATTCCGCTGACTACTGCGTGATCTACGGCAGCGTTTACGCTTCGAACTCAAATGAGGGTATGGTTCTCACCACAAGAGTCGCGGGCTACGACGACGATCTTGAGACCGTGGACCAGTATACCATTCCCGCGCTCAACTTCAGAGACGCCACGATCCTGAGATACGACTACACCAGGAACAACACTTCGATAGTTGACGTTTCGGCTGACGGTCTTATCAACCTTGACACGCTCTCTACCTTCACCAACGGACAGGATCCCGCGGACGTTCTGGTATACATGTATCAGGGCGAGGTAAAGATGATGGCTATCATTCACGAGTAAAAAACTTTAACGGGCCGCCGTTTGGCGGCCTGTTTTTTTGTATATGAATATTGACAAGTCAAATTCTGTGTGATAAAATTATGGTAATCTCATATAAAGGAGACACCGCTGTGTCTCCCGACATACAAAGGAAGGCTATAAGGGAGGTTAACATCTAATGGTAGAATTAACAGAAGGTCAAAAGCGTGAAATGTGCATCGAGCTTGCGGAGCATCTGCCCAAAATACGGGAGCTGCTCAGACTGTCGCAAAAGGCGTTCGGAGAAAGGTGCGGCATATCGACGCCCCGAATGTCGGTTATCGAAAACAAGCATTTTGTAATGACTTGGTCGCAGCTCACATCAATTATGTTTGTTGTTTTCTCAAATCAGAAAACGAAGGAGTATTTTCTTGTGAACAATCTGCTCGGGCCCGCTTTCATGCAGTTTATCCAGCAGAAGGAGGAGAACAGCGTCCCCGATATCAACGTTGTGGTCGAGGATGTGTACGTCGAAAGATACAAAAAGCAGTTTTTTGACAAATACATAAAGGATTGGGATTAACGATATTTATTTATTAGCATTTTCCGGGGCGCGGCGCACGCGGCTCCGGATTTGTTTTTTTGTGTTATCCGCATAAAATCCGCGGAATATTTTGGTTTTGGGGCGCAAAATAGCAAATAATTATTAAAAACTAATGAATAATTGCCTCTTTGTTTGGGTCGGATTGACTAATCGCCGAATTTGTTGTATAATTGATTTAACTGCACGGGAGAACTGTGTCCTTTTTTACTCCCGTAAAATTAGTTAAAAATTTGATTTTATAAATAGGGGGAATAGTAATGAGAAAGTTTAGAAAGACTATGGCATTGATGCTCGCGCTCGCGATGGTTTTGACTGCCTTCGGAGCCGTAACGGTCTCTGCCGCCTCGTTCAGCGATACGCAGGGTCATTGGGCCGAGAGCGTTATTGACAAGTGGAGCGGTGCCGGAGTTGTGAACGGCTATTCGGACGGCACTTTCCATCCGGACAGCAACATCACAAGAGCGGAACTTGCCAAAGTCATTTCGACAGCAAGAAAGTACACATCCGAGGCTGAAATCAATTTCAGCGATGTGGCGGACGGCGACTGGTATGTTTCGGACCTTAAAAAGTGCGTGGCTCAGGGCGTTATAGGCGGTTATGAGGACAACACCTTCAGACCCGACAACGAGGTTACCCGCGAGGAAGCCGCGGCAATGTTCCAGAGAGCGTATCAGATCAACTCGCACGGTCTGATCACATTCGCGGACAGCGATCAGATCTCCGCTTGGGCCACAACGGCGATCTCCGCCATGGTAGGCACAGGCATCATCAACGGTTATGAGGACAACACGTTCCGTCCCGCGGCGAGCATTACCCGCGCCGAGGTTGTTAAGATCCTTGACGGCATCAGCGCGGTAGGCACAGATCCCGGCGCCACAGCGGCTCCCGGTCAGAATAATGTAAGCTCCGGCACGGTTGTAAGCGGCGGCCTCGGCGGCAGCGGCACCGGCGGCGGATTTACAAACAGCGGCTTTGGCGGCGGCGGAGGCGGCAGCACCGGCAACGGCAGCACCGGATATTCCATAACGTTCAACGCCAACGGCGGAACCTTTGATGGCGGAAAAGCGACAACTTCGGTCACGATTTCGAGAAACAGCGTGATCGGCGGAGCGGAACCCGTTCCCACCCGCGCGGAAGTTTCGTCCGAGCCCGCGCCCGAGGCCTCGGCTGAGCCCGAGATCACCACATATTCATTCGCGGGCTGGTACAAGTCGAAAAAGGCGGCCGATGCCCTCGATGATACGCAGAAGTGGGATATCAATTACGACAGAGTTACGGGAAGCATGACGCTTTATGCCGGCTGGTACAAGGACGGCGACGTTATCGTTTCGTTTAACTTAAACGGCGGATATGTTAAGGCCGCCGGCATCGGCACAGAGCAGCGCGTGACCGAAATCAATTCTCAGATGTTTATGTCGGGCGGCTATGCCTCAAAACCCGCTGAGGTTCCCATGCGCGATCACTACACATTCACGGGTTGGTACACAAGCCCCGCGGCTTCTTCCGAATTTGATTTCGAGGCCACGCCCATAAAGACAAACACGGTTATATACGCGGGCTGGCAGGTTGACCTTGACTATGCGGACGTTGAGGTAACGATGCCCGATGTCACGGTCGGCTCAACGCTGAACGGAACGGTTATAGCCACACCCGCAAAGGCGATCCCCGGCGAGAAGGTAACTCTTAAGGTTATCTCACCCGACGGCTATAAGGTAAGAGCCGTGAAATCTCTCAGCTATGTTTCAAGCGTTACGGGCGAGAAAACAGAGATCACAGACATGACAATGGTAAACGGTGTTATTACGTTTGTAATGCCGTCAGGCGCCGAGGATGGAACGATGCTGCTCGAGGTATACTTCACCGCGGGCGTTGAGAGCGAGGAGCCTCCCGCGACGCCGGCCATCACGCTCGACGATCCGGATATGGCTGCTGGATATAAGGCTTATAAGTTCCACTACAGTGAGTTTGAAGATTACAGAAACAATAAGATTCCGAAGGATAAAGATTTTGACGGATTTTCGATTTCGGCCGATTCTGACCTCTCTTCAAGCAGCAAGACGTTTGATGACAACAGATCCTACTCATACTGTGCGAAGATAGGCAAAAACACAGCCAAGGTCGAGGTCCTCGGATCATGTGACGTTACCATCGACGCGGTTTCGTCGAACAACGACGCCGTCAGAGCGTATGACGTAACAGACAGCAGCGGCAAGGTTTGGGTCGATGATTTTGAGGTTATCGGCGGTCAGGCCCCCTCGTGCCAGTTCAGATATGAAGGCGGACCCACAACGCTGTCGATCAAGAGCGGAGACGGCATCAACCTGTACGGAATTATTCTGTTCTACGGCGAGGACTTTGTTCCGCCCACCGCCGCGCCCACTGCCACACCCGATCCTAATGTTAACCATAAGATAAACATGGGAGAGGTAACATACAGCACCATGACAATCGACGCCGACCGGGCTGTTGACAAGGACGGAAAGTTCCTCAACTATCAGGGAACCGTCGGATCCAAGATCGGCATCACGGTAACTCCGAATGAGGGATGCAGAATATTGGGCGTATATACCGAGCCTTATGTTCCGATAACGCAGGAGAGCGACACAACGTTCTCGTTCGCGATGCCGTACAGTGATATCACGATCACGGCCCGCTGCGTTCCTCAAAACGCGGAGGAGCACGCGGTTATGGCAGCGCAGCCCGAAAACGGCAGCATTACGCTGACGCCCAGGACCGGATTTATCACAAAGCCGGTTATAGACACGTCCGAGTCGTTCCTGGCATATCAGGGCGACGGCGATTGGTTCGTATCCCGCGACGGCTCGACTGTTGCCGCGGACGGCTTTACGCCTTCGGCATACGAAACCACCGAGGCAACCAGAGGCAACGAGACAAACAAGATGGCCGTTGCCGACAGCGACGTTTTCTATCAGCTCGACAGCGCGGTTAGCGGTCCCTTCACACTGTCCTATGATATTTACACAAAGGGCGAGATCAAGCAGGGCTTCAGAACCTATTTTGACAACGCCGCGTATCAGGTAGACGAGGCGAGCGGTCAGGCCGTGACAGACGGAAACGATAACGCTTTCTTCCATATGACGAACCTTAATGACAGAATATATGTAACGAGCGACGCGGACGATCTGACAATTACGGATCCCAAGGCGTCCAAGACCGCCACAATGCTCAGCAAGAGCGAGTTTGAGGACGGCAGATGGTTCAGAGTATACATAAAGGGCAACACGAACGACGACAATGTGACAATTGAGTATCACAGACATCTCAACAACGGCGAGTATTCCGGAGACAATGTGACGGCAAACGCCGAGATCTCGTCAAACGCCGCGCCTTTCGTAAGCGGCAGAGACCGTTCGCTCAAGCAGCTCAGACTTGCGAGAGCCACATCCGGCACGGTATATTACGACAATATCAAGCTTGTGAAGTATAACGATACTCAATACACAGCCTACGAGGGCGAGGAGTTCACTGTTAAGCCTTCGGCAAATCTGGGCTATGAGTTAAATCGCGTGACCGTTACCGACGCGGCGGGCAATGTCACCGAGGCGGAAGCTGTTCTGAACAGCAGCGGAAGACCCACGGGCGAGTATATCGCGAAGGTTCCCTCGAGCGACGCGGTAATATCCGCGGAATTCATGCCCGAGGCGCCGGCTGATCCTCCCGCGGAGCTTAAAGCTCTCACGACCGATCTGGAGTTTGCCGTAGCCGATTATATTTCCGGCGAGCAGGGGGATCCAATATATCTGATGGACAACAACGTATATCTCTCCGGAGCGCACTACTACAGTTCCGAAAAGGGCAACAGCACCGTCGGAAGTCTCGGCTCCAAGAGGAATTGCCTCCGTCTGACAGGCTCAACGGCGTACATGGCTGTAATGCCCGCGTATGATGCCGAGATCACGGTTTACTCCGAGGGAGCTGCCGGTAAGTCGATAGGTATGGGCCAGAGACCCGGTTCATGCGGTCTGTATATCGGCGAGCCGATGCAGACGGTTCACACGATCACCGTAAAGGCGGGAACATGCGTATTCATCACAGGCGTATTGCCCACGGGCGCCGGCAGCGATGTTTACACGGCCGGCTTTACCGTAAAGCACGCGGGTTCGGCGGCTGAAGCCGCGGCTGAGCCCGATGAGGAAGTAACGGTTGACGCCGCCGCTCCCGAGGAGACCGCTGCGGAAGCGGCTATCGAGGAAGCAGCGGAAGAAACTGCCGAGGAATCCGAGGCTGTTGAAGCTATCGAAGACGAGGCGGCCGATGAGGCTCAGACCGAATAACTTAAAATAATAACAGGGTCCGGATTTTCCGGATCCTGTTTTTATATTGAAAAAAATTGTAACAAAAACGTAACACACCGATTTTTTAGATAAAAAACCGGAATTGATAAGCAAAATAACAGTAACTTTACTCATAATATTGTGTTTAATTGCTGTTTGCATTGACTTTTTAGAAAAAAGGTCTTATAATGTATAGTAAGTAGCTGTGTCGGTATTTTCGAATACGGCAATGACAACCGATAAATATTAAAACATTATAAAATAGGGGGAATTAACATGCTTAGAAAAAAGCTGTCAGCAGTGCTCGCTCTTCTTGTATCGTTGATGCTCGCTCTGCAGGCGGGGCCCATCTATTCCTTTGCTGCGGAATCGGATGAGCAGGCTCCCGCGCAGACCGAAGCGCAGGAAGACAGCAATGTTGATGAGGAAGACGTCAGCTTTATGATTGATGCCGAAGGCAACAAGCAAGAGCTGACAGACGAAATGAGAGAGGAAATCTACGCGGGCGATACCGACGCGTCAGGCCTCTACTCCGCTGATACCGAAGCGTTCTTTGAACATGAGGACGGAGAGGTAACGTCGGCGGAGGGCGAGGAAGCCACGCCGGAGGATGAGGACGCCGCAGCGGCGGACGCCGCGGCTTTGGCCATTCCCGGAGGAGATTCCGATCTGACAGCGGACTTTGATCTGCCGGTTAAGGGCTCGTTCGGCTCAACGATAACCTGGGAATCATCTAACGAAGGTGTTTTGTCGGTTAATAACGAGACGGGCCGCGTTACGGTAAAGCGTCCGGCGTTTTCGGGAGAGACCTCGGTTCAGGTAACTCTCACGGCTACGGTAACAAAGGGCGCGGCGATCGCCACAAAGGCTCTGACCGCCAAGGTTGCGGCGCTTGACCCCGACAGCGATCAGAAGATCGCGCAGGCCGACATTGATATGATTGATCTTCCCGCGGTTGACGCGGACGGCAACAAGTTTGACGCCTCGAATGTGTCTGCCGGATTTACCATGCCGGTAAAGGGCTATTACGGCTCGGTTATCACCTACACTTCGGAAGACCCTACATACCTGAGCATTGACAACAATACGGGAGTTGTTACGGTCAAGAAGCCTCCGTTCATGGGAACGGGCATCACCGAGTACGTACTGACGGTAAAGGCCGAGTATAACGGCAAAACCGCGGAAAAGACATTTGACCTCAGCCTGGTTGAGGAAGAGCCCGTTTCGGATTACGAGAAGGCTCTCTATGATGTAAGCAACGCGAATATCGGCGGCATCGACCCCGACACGGTAAGACAGAGCTCGTTCTATCTCGAGGACAAGGGCACCTTCGGCACGCTCGAATGGGAAACTTCCGACAGCAGCATCCTCAGCGTAAAGCCCGGCGACTATGTTAACAACACCGACGGCTCGGGCGACGACGAGGGCAACGAGGATCAGCTTCCTCCCGAGAACCTGGGCGGTTATACCGCGACGGTCACCAGACCTACAAACGGATTTAACGCATATGTGACCCTGACTGTTACATCTACTGTAAACGGTCAGACGGCGAGCCGCAATATCCCTCTCACGATACTTGCGAACGACGGGCTTAAGGCGTTTCCGGCAGCCGAGGGATACGGCCAGTATTCGGTCGGCGGCCGCGGCGGTCAGGTTTATCACGTTACGAATCTTGACGCATCCGGTCCCGGATCGCTTCAGTACGGCGTTGAGGAGATGACGGGCGCCAGAACCATCGTGTTCGATGTCGGCGGCGTTATCGATCTGACAAACTACGGCGCAAACCTGTCGCTCAAGGGCGTTAAGGGCGCGAACGTTACGATCGCGGGTCAGACGGCTCCGTATCCCGGCATCACGCTGAAGGGCTACGGACTCGACGTAAGCTCGACCCACGACGTTATAATCAGAAACTTAAGAATCAGGATAGGTGACGTTCAGGAAGACGGTCTTTATAATCAGACAGATCCGATGAGCGTGGGCTCTACCACAAATCTTATTGTTGACCACTGCACATATCAGTGGGCGATCGACATGGAGTTCCGCGTAGCGGGCAGAAACGTAACCTTCCAGAACATGCTGATGGGTAAGGGTCTCACGATCAACTCCACGCATGAGAAGGGCGGCCACTCATACGGCGGCGCCGTTAACGAGGGTTCATCAAGAGTTTCGTTTATCAAGACAATGCTGACGGACAGCACGCAGCGTACGCCCCGTCTGGTTGACGCCAACTGGGTAGACTCGTACAACGTTCTGCTGTTTGACTGCGGCAACGGATTTGATATTTATAACTACGAGGCTCAGAACAGAAACTCTAAATACAACGTTCACGATAACTTCTCGCGTTCGGGAGCTGTTCAGAGCAACACAAGACCCTACAGAATAGGCAGAGGCCGCGATTATTCCGGCGGTATAATAAATTATTTCAATAATAACTTTACATCAAACACCAGCGGAGGCACCAAGAGTGACGCTGATTTCACAGTCGTTGCCGCGGCGACGATCGACAGCAACAGCGTTCCTGAACACGGCGTACTGTATTTCGGAACTGACGGCGGCGAGAAAAAGGACGCCGACCTCAGCAGCATGACATTCGAGGAGTGGGATAACGATCCCAGATCCTACGATAATAACAACAAGAGTCAGTCGGCGGCGACCATAACCTATTTGGATTATATGCTCCCCGCGCCCCGCGGCGACGTTATTCCCGTTTCGGGTTCCGGCCTTGACAACACGCTCGTTAGATACGCTCTCAATGAGGAAGGCCTCGGACAGGGCATGGGTTGCACACAGCCTGCTCGCGATCTTTACGATACGATGATCATGACAGAGATGAAGGCCGGCGTCAACAAGAATATCAGCATGACGAAGAGCCAGGTATCTCCCTTCTTTAATCAGCTTGAGGCAAGACTTACCGAGACCAAGCTCGACGAGAACGGCAACAGCGTTACGGTTCCGATCGATTACACAGCGCACCGCGCCGTTGAGGCTGACGAGTACTCTGCATCGGGCTTCTCGTACGGCGAGCCCCACAACTATAAGGTAAGCCGCGGCTGGACAATGATCCAGGGCGCCGGCCCAGCTCTCAAGGGTTCGACCGACAGCTCGAACAGACCTATCAACTGGGATACCCACACAGACGTCAACAAAGAGACCAATCCGTACGCGACGGGCGTATATGAGAACTCCTATCTGACGGACTTTGAGATCGGCGACTGGTGGGGCGAGTACTGCGGAGCTCCCGGTAAGGTGCTTGAGTATTCGGTATATGATCCCGCTTCGGGAAATATGTACAAGACAACAAATCCCGACACGATAGACGAGACAAAATATGAGATAAAGGGTGTTGAGCCCGTATATCAGGAAGTAAAGAGAACCATCGCGGATCTGATCCCCGCTCAGTGGGTATATGACAGAGACGCGAGACACGCGGACGAGGAAGGCTACAAGCCGGTTGCTCCCTTCATGCTCGACTATATGCTGACAAAGTATCCCTATCTCACAAGCTACAGCAACTATAGCGAGTTCCAGGCGGCAAAGGCCGAGGGCACGCTCAAAGATTTTGAGTTTGTTCCCGAGTACACGGTAAGACAGATCCCCTGGGACGGCATGGGCGACGGTATCCCCAACTGGTACAAGGAGTACAGAGGCTGGGATACGACCGATTATCTGGCGACAAAGACCGATCCCGATACGGGCTACACATATCTTGAGGAGTACATCAACTTCATGGCCGACGATGAGCCTGTTAATGTTGATATGACTCCCGCGGTTGCCGAGAACTTCAAGATAATCCGCGGCGACAGCAGAAGACAGGATATAGCTCCCGACAGACTCGGTTATTCATCGGCTGAGCTTTCTTGGAACACCACATACAGAGCAACCTGCGTTATCGAGTACGGCACGGAGCCCGGCAAGTACACCAAGAGCCAGCCTCTTGACTACACCAACGCGCCCGACGGCTTCCACACCTACCACTCCGTAACGCTTGAGGATCTGCAGCCCGCAACCACATATTATTATAAGGTAACGACCACCGACGAGTTCGGCAGGACTACCGTGGCTGAGAGCAATGACTTGCAGTTCACAACGATACCCAAGCCCGAGGGTTCGGCCATAATGCCGTCCGAACCTCAGATCAGCGCCAGCGGAGTTGTTCCCTATCTGAATCAGGTGAGGATCAACTGGTCCGGCAACCCCACGACCGACGAGGGCTATGAGATCTACTACGACACAGTTAACCACGGTCAGGACTACAACTCTTATGCTCACAAGCTGACAGGTCTCAGCATGACGGCCAACAAGCAGGTAATAACCGGTCTTGAAAACAACATCAAGTACTATATACTGGTTGTTGCGACGAACTCGAACGGCAAGACGCCGTCAAGAGTTATCGAGACAACGCCTTCGGGAGTTCTGTATGACTTCAACTTCCCCGAAATGAACGAGGAGGAGAGATACGACTTCCTGACCAAGCGCTTCATGTACATCCTGGGCGGCCAGGTTTCGATCCAGAAGGACCCCGACACCGGCAAGTATGTTCTGCAGATGCTCGATGAGACCAACTCCCACGGCGTTAACACCAACCTGACTCTTCCCGTAACGCAGGACGACAAGATGACTTATGAAGTTAAGCTTAAGGTTCTGTATCAGAAGCAGACGGACGCTTTGAACGGTATGATTTACACCTACGGCGGCGGTACTCCTATCGCAAAGACCGGTACCGACGAGCACAACACATGGCAGATCAACTTCTCCAAAGACCCGGATGTGAACGCGGATAAGGATTCGACCAAGACAGAGCTTTGGGATTCCGCATTCTCGCTCTATATGGATCCCTCGTCAAGACCCGTTAATGTAACGCCTCTTAACGTGGATCTTAAGGACGAGGAAGGAAACAATGTTCACTTTGAGGGCGACAGAGCGGACGGAACGATCGAGACGCCGGTATTCAAGTTCGGCACGACCGAGGTCGGCACCTATTCTATAGGAAGAACCGGCGCTCCGGTTCCCGGCAACGAGGATCCCAAGACGCACGCTGTTCCCAGAGCCCCCAAGACCTATGATGAGACATTACTCACCGGTCCGGACGGAAAAGAGTACGCTCTGCCCGCAATGAAAGCCGGAGAAGCGTATACCTCCGAGCTTGATCCCAAATATAACAGCTTGATGTCAACAGGCTTCGATTTGAGCACTTACGCGTATTCCACGCCTTTGGGCGACGCGATGTATGTATATCCCGACCACAAGACCCTGCACGGACTTTGGTACTACGAGAAGGGTTCGGCCCAGTACATAAACATCAAGGTTGTTGTCAACGCTCTCGACAACAAAGTAGCGGTAACCGTTACGGATGATAACGGCACCGTGATGACCGACTATAAGCTCGGCGAGTTCAGCCTTAACATCGACCCGCCTTACAACATCGGTAAAATAGAGCTTAAGTCACGTAATGACGGATATTCATGGGTAAATGTTGAGAGGATCAAGGTCTCAACAGGCGACGGAACAGCTACGGTTGATCCCGCGCCCGTACAGCCCGGAGCAACCAAACCTCAGGGAGGCGGTTCCGGCGGTTCCGGCGGCGGTAGTATCACCACAAGCCCGTCCGCGACAGCGACACCCGATCCGAACGCCACGGCGGCGCCCGAAACATCGGCGGCTCCCATCGTTCCGACACAGGCTCCCATTGCAGGCGCTTACACAGACCTGGCGGGATACGAGTGGGCGGCTGAGTCCATCAACACTCTGTCGGCTATGGGTATCGTGAACGGAACCGGCGACGGCAAGTTCTCACCCGCGCAGAACGTGACAAGAGCAGAGTACACAACAATGCTCATGCGCGCGTTCGGCGAGGATACAACGGCCGCGGCCACGAGCTTCAGCGACGTCGCTGAAGGCGAGTGGTACACCGTTCCTATCGGAAAGGCTGTAGCCCTCGGCGTGGCAAACGGTTACGAAGACGGAAGCTTCGGCTTAAACGACAACATCACCCGCGAGGATATGATGGTTATGGCATACAGAACCACAACCGCGCTCGGAATCGCGATCCCCGAAAAGATCGCGTACGCGAGCTTCGCGGATCAGGCAGACATCAGCGATTACGCTGTTGAAGCGATCGAAAAGATGTATTGCGCAGAAATAATTAATGGCGTAGGCGGCGGAATGCTTGATCCCAAGGGCTATGCGGACCGCGCTCAGTCAGCTAAAATAATATACGGATTAATAAATATGGAGGGACCTGTTAATGAGTAATTTTAGAAAAGCAGTATCAATGCTGTTGGCGGTCGCCATGATCCTGAGTATGGTAAGCATGGTAGCATTCGCCGACGAAACCGATCCATCAGCTGCTCCCGCGGAAGCAGTTGAATCAGCGGCACCCGCACCCGAGGCAACAGCCGCCACCACAGAAGTACAAACATCAACAACAGATCAAGAAGCTGCCGACGCCGTTGTCGGCTCGGCAGCAGGAACAACAATAGCCAACCTGCCCAACGACGACGTTACCTATTCTCAGGATTATAACTTCGACTACGGCCTCGGCCTGTTCGAGCTGCTTCCCGACGGATATTGGCAGACCCAGCAGGTAACAAGAGCGGACTTCGCAACGGTTGTCGCCAAGATGCTCAAGGCCAACACAGCGGGTTATCCCAGATACGGCCAGAAGCCTTACAACGACGTTGACGAGACAAGCAGCACATACCCTGCTATCTGCTATCTGACAGAAGTTGGTATTCTGCAGGGTGACGGCAACACAATGTTCAGACCCAACGACCCGATCCTCGTTGAGGAAGCCTCAAAGATGATCATGTGCGCTCTGGGCTACAAGGAAGCCTGCGACGCCACAGCCGGCGGTTATCCCAACGGCTATACATCATTCGCTCTCAGAGAGGGCATATATAACGGTCTGGGCCTCAGCTATACAAGCTCTATGACAGCCATGGAGATGTCCAAGATGGTTAGAAACGCTATGGAAGCCTACATCATGGAAACGCTGACATATGATTCGACCGGCGGCCAGATCAAGGTTATCCAGAGTTCAAAGACTCTTCTCTCCGAGACTTACAAGATGATCAGCGCGAGAGGTATTATCCAGGGCACATACTACTCATATCTCGGCAACGCTCAGGTCGAGCTGGAGAATGAGGTTGTTGTATCCGACGTTATCGCGGACGTTAACGGCGTAAAGAACGTTAACCTTGGCACAGTAACATATCAGTTTGCCGACAACATGGACCTTGAGTCTTATGTTGGATACGCCATAAACTTCTATTACATGGAAGACGTATCGGGTTACAGAAGAAATTACATCGCTTACTTCGAGCCCAGAGACAGCTACAATCTGGTATACGATATTGACGCCAAGAACATCACAAGCCTGACAAGCAGCGAGCTGTCTTATGACGACGGCAACGGCAGAGTAAGAAAGTTTGATCTCACGCAGGCGGCTGTTTCCTACAACGGCGTTGCCACAACGACCAAGCTCAGCGACACGCCTCTGGTTATCAAGCAGGGCCATGTTAAGGTAATCAGCCACAACTCATCAACGGTTGCTGACACGGTTATCATTGAGGAACAGTTCGACGGTCTGTTCGAGAGATATAACTCCTCAACATATCAGGTTATATTCCAGAACAACATGACAAACAAGATGGCTTCCGTATTCTTCGATGATTCTTATCACACCAGACTTACTCTGAACGGTCAGAACATCGAGCCCGAGGACCTCAAGAAGAATGATGTTCTCACATATTCCGTAAGTGACGACGGAATGTACATCACAGCTTACGTTTCAAGAGACGTTATTGAGGACGCTACGGTTGAGTCGAAGTACACCGAGGAATATTCGAACGGAACATACGAAGTACTCGTTATAGGCGGTCAGCCTTACTTCAAGTCGAAGTATCTTGACAAGACGATCAATCCCGGATTCGCAAGCGACTTCCAGCTGACATATGACGGCAGGATCGCGGGCACAAACGCCGCGGGATCCGGCAAGGGCAACTACGGTTACCTGATAGACTTCGGAGCATCCGAGGCTTCGTTCGATTCACGCTTCTTCGTTAAGATCCTCGATATGAACGGCACACTCAAAGAGTACAGATCGGCCAGCAGAGTTCTGACAAACATCAAGAACGCGGGCGCAGCTGAGCGCGTATCCGCTGATGATTCGATGTTCGCTCAGGTATTTGCCAATCCTCAGCTGATCACGTTCGAGCTGAACGGCAATGACGAGGTCAAGACACTCTATTATGCTCCCGATTACACAGCGGCGGTACCTTCGGAAGACCTGTTCGGCAAGTATTTCAGCGGCACATCGCCCTATGCTAACCACCTGATGCAGACCTGCGCTATCACAAACGACACCGTTATATTCAACGTTCCTTACGAGGACCGCGACCGCGACGAGGATTACTCGCTGCTGACGCTTGACGATCTGACAGAGAGCTCATACACGGTTGACATCTATGATATCTACAACGGCATTGCGAACGCTATAGTTATCAAGGACGTTAACCCCAGCAGCCTTGCGAACACAGCGGGCGTTATGCTGATAGACCAGATCATCAAGTCGTGGGATCCCGATAACCAGAAGGAGATCACGGAGATCATGGGCTGGTCCAAGGGCGCGCAGGCGACTATCAAGATCGACGATCCGGTTGTACCCAGAACTACGATCAGCGATATTGGCGTTAACATTCCCAGCGACGAAATCAGCTCGGTTAACGACCTGAAGCGCGGCGACGTTATTCAGTACAACACCACCGCGAACGGTTTCCTCAATTCGTTCAGACTTCTGTTCAACTACACCAACAGAATCAAGAACGGCGAGCCTTACGGCGAGTGGAACGAGGACGGCGCGGCCACAAGCTACAGGATCACATCCGGCGAGGATATCCGCGCTATCTACGGAGAGGTTACAAGCGCTTATGATTACTTCATGATCGCGACATCTAACTTCGAGGATATGAAGTGGTACAGAGCTTATCCGACAGCCGACACAGAGATCTACGTTTATGATCAGGTTAAGGATGAGATCAGAAAGGGCGAGGCCTTCGACATCCAGATCGGCGACAAGGTATTCGTTAAGGTAAACAACGGCGACGAGAACTACGAGATCGTTGTATATCAGTAAGATCTAAATTCAAGGCGGCAGGCGAAAGCCTGCCGCTTTTTTACGCGGTTAAAAATACAATTCGCAAGAATGTATAAAATTGATCCGCATATTTTATTTTATTTTGTCACACTGTGTATTTTGATTCTATTGACAAAAGTCAAAAAAAAGAGTAAAATCAAATAGTGGGTTTTTATACGATTCACACGGCATATAATTTATATGGTAATTGTAACGGAGATGGGATGTGATTTTTTGAAGATCGGAATACCGCGCGCCTTGCTTTTTCAGTTCTACTACCCGCTGTGGCGCTCGCTGTTTGAGCGGCTCGGCTGCGAGGTCGTCGTGTCGGACACCTCGACCAAAAACCTGGTCCAGAAAGGCATTGCGGTCACGGTTCCGGAAATTTGCTTTCCGATAAAAATATATAACGGACATGTTATCAACCTTATTGAGAAGGATGTTGACTATATTTTCTGCCCGCGGTTCGTGCATATCGAAAAAGGTTACTGGTTCTGCCCCAAGTATATCGGGCTGCCGGAGCTGGTTTGGAAAACCATACCCGAGGCCAAACTGCTGGTTATCGACATAGATTGCCGCAGAGAGGACACGGCCGATTTAAAATGCTACATGCCGATTGCCAAAAAGCTGGGCGTTTCGTCTCATAAATTCAAGCAGGCGCTCAAGGAAGCGATCACCGATTTTGAGAAATTCCGCGGCCTCTGTATCCGCGGATTGACCCTCGACGAGGCGGCCGAGGTTATGTTTGAGGGCAAGAAATTCGAGGACTTCAAAATCCCGAAATATGAGACGACGATAGGGCTTCTGGGATATATATACAACGTGTATGACCCGTTTATAAGCATGAACATAATCAAAAAGCTGCGCGAGCTTGAAGTCAACGTGATAACGTTCGATATGCTTGACCCGAAGGATCTGCTCAAGCACCGCAGTGAGGAGACCCGCCGCATATTCTGGACTTTTCCGGATAAGCTTTATCAGGCGGCGACCGTTATGATAAAGGACATGAACGTTCAGGGCCTTATTCATATAACAGCCTTCGGCTGCGGCCCCGACTCGATAGTCGGCAAGGAGATCGAGCACGATTACGCCGATTCGGGAGTGCCGTTCATGACGCTTAGGATCGACGAGCACACGGGAGAGAGCCACCTGCAAACGCGAATCGAGGCGTTTACAGATATGATAAAAAGAAAAATCCGCAAGGTAAACGAGAGGTGATTTGCCAAATGAAAACATCTTTTCCCCATATGGGATGCGTGACGGGATACAAGGTGCTGCTTGAAAAACTGGGCCACGAGGTAATAATGCCCGACGCGCCCTCGCAGCGAACAATGGAGCTGGGCGTGAAATACAGCCCCGAGTTTATTTGTTTCCCGTTTAAGGTCATGATGGGAACCTACATAGAATGTGCCGAAAAGGGCGCGGAGCTTATCGTATCCTCGGGCGGCGCCGGACCGTGCCGCGCGGGAATGTATCCCGACGTGCACCAGAAGGTGCTTCAGGAGCTGGGCTACAACACAAAGGTCGTTGTTTTCGACAGCATGTTCCAGGACTTTAACGCGTTTTACGAAAAAGTCAAGGCGGTCAAAAACGGCACGCCCAACCGCAAGCTGCCCGGACTGGCGCTGTTCTGCTACAAGCTGATAAAGAAAATGGATAAGCTCGAAAAGCAGATGAAGATACTGCGCGCCTATGAGATCAATCAGGGCGATTACTCAAAGGCGTGGAAAGATATAGTAAAGATGTTCGAGAAATGCGACACCATACGCGACGTCAATCGTACATACAAGCAGGCGCTTGAGATCTTTGAGGCGATCCCCCGCCGCAAGGTAGAGGAAAGTCAGCGCATCAGAGTCGGCATCGTGGGCGAGATATATGTTATAATGGAGCCCACGGTCAACAAAAACGTTGAGGAAATTTTGAACAACCTTGGCGTCGAGGTCGAGAACGTTCAGTACATATCGGATTGGGTCGAGCACAACATCGTGCCGCAGTGGCTGCCGTTCCCCAAGTCTCACAGAGTGTTCAGAATGTCGGACAAGGTCGCGCCGCTCAACTGCGGCGGGCACGACAAAGAGAACATGGGCTGGGTACACGACTTCGCGAGACGCGGCTTCGACGGCGTGGTTCATCTTATGCCCTTCGCCTGCCTGCCCGAGCTGGTTAATTTGGGCAAGTTCCCGGCGATATCAAAGGAGCTCAACATGCCGATCATGTCTCTGTCGCTTGACGAGCAAATGGGCGAGGCCCACGTCAAGACAAGGCTTGAGGCCTTCACCGATCTGATAAAAAGCAAGCACTACGCCAAGCAGAAACAGGGCATCGGCGACGCGATCGGCTCGGCGGCGCAGTCGGCCGCGAGAAAAGCTCAGTCAAAGGCGCAGGAGGTCAAGGATAATCTGGCGGCCTCGTCGCACGCGCCGATAAAACAGCACGCGAAATAGGAGAAGAAATAAATCATGAAATATTATTTAGGAATTGATATAGGCTCGGTCAGCACCAACGTGATCGCGATGGACGAAAACTACAACGTTTGCTTCAGTCAGTATATCAGAGCCAACGGCCAGCCGCTCGAAAGCGTCAAAAAGGGCATGAAGATGCTCAAGGACGCGATCGGCTGCGAGGACGACGATATATTGGGAATAGGCACCACCGGAAGCGGCAGAGAGCTCGCCGGAGTTCTGGTGGGGGCCGACGTTATCAAAAACGAGATAACCGCCCACGCCACCGCCACGCTGCACTACCATCCCGACGCGAGAACGATTTTTGAGATCGGCGGACAGGATTCAAAGATAATAATTTTGCAGGACGGAATGGTGACCGATTTCGCGATGAACACGGTGTGCGCCGCCGGAACGGGCTCATTCCTCGACCATCAGGCGGAGCGTCTGGGCGTGCCGATCGAGCAGTTCGGCGAGCTGGCGCTCACGGCCGAGAAGGATGTGCGCATCGCGGGCCGCTGCACGGTTTTCGCCGAGTCGGACATGATAGCGAAGCAGCAGTACGGATTTTCCAAGGCGGAGATAATAAAGGGCCTGTGCACCGCGCTGGTTCGCAACTATATAAACAATCTGGGCAGAGCCAAGACCCTCAAGCCGCCGTTCATTTTCCAGGGCGGAGTCGCCGCCAACGTGGGCATCCGCAAGGCCTTTGAGGACGAGGTCGGCGAAAAAGTGGTGATTCCCAAGTATTACAACGTTATGGGCGCCATCGGAAGCGCGATACTCGCGAAGGAATATATAGAGGATAACCAAATCGAAAAGCCCTCGTTCAAGGGCTTCGGCCAGCTGGAGCTTGAGTTCAAGCCCACAAGCTTTGAGTGCCGCGGCTGCTCGAATATGTGCGAGGTCATCCGCGTTATCTCATCGGACAATGAGGTTCTGGCGGTTTGGGGCGACAAGTGCGGCAAATACGCCGGCACGAGCAAAGCCTCGCGCGCCGCGGGAAGATAAAATATCACAAACGATAAGGAGGAAAAATCATGGAATATACCTACAAGACAAGAGGCACCTGCTCGCAGATGATAACCTTTGAGGTAAACGACGGCAAGGTCAGCAACGTGAGATTTTTGGGCGGCTGCAACGGCAATACCCAGGGAGTCTCGGCGCTGGTCGAGGGTATGGACGCCAAAAAGGTGATAAGCCTGCTCAAGGGCATAAACTGCAACGGCCGAGGCACATCGTGTCCCGATCAGCTCGCGTCCGCCCTGCAGGAAGCAATATCGTAAAACCAAAACCGCCCTACGGCGGTTTTTTATTTTAGCGCGTATTTCAAGACGCGCCGACAGGTAGGACAGAGCGAAATATTTTCAAATTTTTCAAGGTCTTTTTCTTCTCCGCAGTTAGCGCAGCGCGGTACAAGCCTGAAAAGCGAGACGCCTATGCCGTCGGGCAGAGGCAGCATATTCGCTTCGGAATTTGGTTTTAGATTAAATTCTTCCCTATATTTTTTAGGAATTAATATTCTTCCTATCGAATCGATCTTAACTATCATATCAATACCTCCGAAAGTTTAAATAAAATAAAAAGTGTGCAGAACAATCAGAGTTCCGCACACGAAAAATGCTAAGCTCCGATTGTTGCGACACAAATCCTTTTTCACTTTGAAATTTTATGCAAAGTATGTGAAAATAGAGCATGCATTTTTGCCAAAGCAAAAACACATACTTCGCACAAACCTCAAAGTAAAATATTGAATTTATGCCGCAGTATTAAGTATATCACGATAGAATAATTTAGTCAACTGAAATTTAATATTTTATATTTTTCTGAAATTGTGGGAATAGTTTATTTGCAGAAATTTAAATTAGTAAAAAACCGTATTATGAGCGTGTTGTCTTGCTATTTTTGCCTATATGTGGTATAATAATTATTATAATGGAGGTGGGTTTTGTGAAATATATTTCCGTATCTCAAGCGGCAAAAAAATGGGGCGTTTCCGAGCGCAGCGTGCGCGGCTATTGCAATGAAGGCCGCGTGCCCGGCGCGTTTATGGGCGGAAACGCGTGGAGCATACCCGAAAATGCGACAAAGCCGTCTCGAAAAAACGCGCGCGGGGCGAGGCCCAAGACTTTGCTTGGTATTTTGAAGGCCGAAAAAGCGGCAAGGCTGTCCGGTGGCATATATCACAAGCTCCAGATCGAGCTTACCTATAACTCGAATCATATCGAGGGCAGCCGTCTGACGTTTGACCAGACACGATATATTTTCGAGACAAATACCATAGGCGCCGATAATAAGAATCTCAATGTGGATGATATTGTCGAGACCGCAAATCATTTCAGATGTATCGACATGGTTATAGACAACGCCTCAAACAGGCTGAGCGAAAAATTTATAAAAACTCTGCATGGCACGCTGAAAAACGGAACAGGCGATTCAAGGATTGAATGGTTCAGCGTCGGCGGGTATAAAAAACTTCCCAACGAGGTTGGCGGAAAAGCGACAACCGAGCCCGGGCGTGTTCACGATGAAATGTCGGGATTGCTTGCGGAATATAATAATTTAAAAACTGTGGCGTTTGATGATATAATTGACTTCCACGCAAGATTCGAAAAAATACATCCGTTTCAGGACGGAAACGGCAGAGTCGGCAGATTGATAATGCTTAAAGAATGTCTTAAAAACAATATTGTTCCGTTTATAATCGACGAGAATTTCAAGCTGTATTATTACCGTGGGCTTAACGAGTGGACCCGTGAGCGCGGATATCTTATTGACACATGCCTTGCCGCGCAAGATCGCTTCAAGGCATGGCTCGATTATTTCGGAATAGCGTATTAAATATTTAAATTATTAAAATTAGGAAGGGTTCATATGAAAAAGATTTTTTGTTTGGTATTGTCGTTTTTGTTGGCTGTTTCGGGCGGCGCGGCATTCGCCGACGATTATATTTCGGCGGAGAGGGCGGCAAAGGTTTACGAAGATATATTAAAAATGACGGCCAAATATGTGGTTCCCGAGTCCTCAAAGGACGGCGTCGCGATTTTGGTTTATGTTCCCGAGGAGTCCGACACGGTGATCGACGCCGAGACAGGCGAAAAATACACCCTGACCGAAAAGCAATCCGAGAGCTTTGAAAAGCAAAAGCCGATAAGCATAAGGTATGACGCTGTTGCCGAGGTCCGCGCGGCCGACCCGAACGCGCAGACGTCGTTCACCGAGCAGGAGATAAAACAAACCGAGTTCGGCGGCGAGGTTATGTCCGCGGCCGAGCTTGCGGAGGCGGCGGAGGCTATTATTTCAGCCGCCGAAAACGGATTGGCGCTCGGAAACTGCGTTTATAACGCGAACATACCCGAAAGCGGTTACGAGTGTTTCGCCGTGCTTACGTATGTCGGCGCCGATAATCAGCGGAGCGTGTCCTTGTCGTTTGACGCCGAGACCGGGAAGCTCATAAATTTAAGCGGCAAAATGTCCGATCCTTCCGCGCAGCCGGCTGTGTCAAAGGACAAGGCTTTTGACACAGCGAAGGAGTTCGCGCAAAAATACGCTCCGGATGAGTACGCCTACTGCGAAAGCGGCGATAAAGTGAAGGAGGGGGCGCGCGAGACCGATCCTATGTTCTCGTTTCAGCGCGCTCACGGCGGCTATGAAATCATGAGCCTTTATAATCGCGTTGACGTGAGCGTTGACAGCGCGACCGGCAGGGTGTGCTATTATAATTTATCTTGGGATGACGGGCTCGATTTTGAGTCCCCGAAGGGAATAATTTCGGACGAAAAGGCGGCCCGGATACTCTTAAACGCGTGCCCGCCGACGGAGCTGAAAATAGACGACGGCGAAAAGATCAAGGCGGTTTACGCCTTGGACCCCGACAAGCCGTGCGCGGTGGCAGCGAAGAGCGGAGACATTCTGAACCCCGACGGCACGGTCTACGCGGCGGTAGAGGCCCCGGGCCTTTTCGAACGCCTGATCGAGTTTTTCAAATCGTTCTTTAATTAAATTAGATAAGACGAAGATCATTGGCAATGAATTTTCAAAAAGCGTTGACAAATCAACAGAACAGTAGTATAATATAAATAAAGGAAAAGGCAAAGCCTTAAACGGTTATGCCATAAGTAATATTATAAAAATAACGTCAACTTATAGCGGAGCCGGCGTTATTTTTTTATGGACAAAATCAATGTGATTAATGCAATAATGAAAATCATTATATACACATATTCCATAAGCCTCACCCCCTTTCGGGGAAATGTCGGCATAACCGCCCGGTGTTTAACATTGTTTTTGGCTGTACCTTTTCCTGTCGGATCGCTCCGACATTGTTATTATACATCATTTTGCCGCGTTTTTCAAGTATTTTTGGCAACTCGGCCTGTCCTTTTCCGCAGCGTCTTGCTATTTTGATTTACATGTGATATAATACCCGTAAAGATAAGGAGGAGACTATATGAAAAAGATTTTTTGTTTGGTATTGTCGGCGCTGCTCGCGGTCTCGGTCATGCCGGTTTTCGCTGCGGACAGCGCGGGGCTTGAGGCTGCGGTCACCGCGGCCAAGAGCCGAATCGATATTCCCGAGGAGCTTTCGGAGTTCTCAAGCAGCGTTTCCGCCGAAAGCGGCGGGATCACAACCTACAGACTTAATTGGGAGACCGCCGAGGGAGCCGAGACACAAAAAAGGATCGAAACGACCGTGGACGGCCTTGGAAATATTCTGATGTACAGCTGCAGCGTGTTTGAAAATAGTTATCCGGACAAGGCGTCTCTGCCCAAGCTTTCGGGATCCGAGTTGATCGCGGCGGCATACTCGCATCTTATGAGGCTCAATCCTGCGCTCATTCCGGAGTTTGACCAAAACGGCGAGATCCTGTACGGCTACGGCGTGAACTCGACAAGCGCGACGGTCCGTTTTAAGCGTTATGTAAACGGTCTGCCGTTTTGCGGAAACTATATGGACATCACTCTCGGCACCGACACGGGCGAGCTCGTTCAGCTGACGTCCTCTATGACATACGCCGATAATATCGCCTCGCCCGACGGCATTATAACGGCCGAGCAGGCGGCGGAGAAATTCAAGGCGCTGTCGCCCATGACCGCGAAGTATATAACCAAATACGGCGGAGAGGACGAGGACGACGCGGCTGTTCTGGCGTACGAGCCGAAAAACGCTGACGCGATGATAGACGCCAAGACAGGAGAGGAATTTAAACAGGATATCGGAGGAAGTCAAAGCGCCAATACAACGTACGGAGCTTCAAGCGGCATTTACGCGGCCGAGAGCGCGGCGGACGGCGGCTTCACTCCGTCGGAGCTGGTGAACATGGAGCAGGTCGAGGGCCTGATGTCCGAGGCCGAGGCTCGGGCTGCCGTGGAGGCTATATCCGAGCTTCCGCTTGATGGCAAGGAGTTTTCAGGCTGCACCTTTGATTATCTCAGAGGCAGCCGCAAGGACGACGGAACATTGACATACACCGCGAATCTGACCTATTCGCTGAGCGAGGCGCGCGGCGATATGAGCGTGCGGGAGGACACGTTTGTTTTGATAGACGCCGAGAGCGGGGAGCTTCTCGATGTCAGCACGTTTAGTAATACAAACAACGGCCCTGAGAAGCCGTCTTTCACCGAGGCGCAGGCGCTGGAGACCGCCAAGGCCTTTGCCGCCAAGTATGCGGCAGATGAGTACGCGAAGGCGGATTCCGACATTGAGGCTTCGGATTCTGCGGCTCCAGAGTCGGATTATTACAGAGATTATTGGTTTGATTTTTACCGCATGGAAAACGGGTACGAGTATCAAGACAACAAGATCAGCATTACGGTCGACAAGGTCAGCGGAAAAATAAAGCGGTTTTCCAAGGATTGGGACGACGATATTGAGTTTGAATCGCCCGAGGGTATGATCTCCGCCGACGAGGCGTTTTCGGCGCTCTCGGAGCGGCTCGGTATCGAGGCGCGGTATGTTACAAAAACCGACGAAAGCGGCGCAAAGACCGCCGTGATCGTTTACGCTCTGCCTGTCGGCGAACCGAGCATTGTTTCGGCAAAGAGCGGAAAGCTTTTGGACTACAACGGAACCGAGTATAAAGATGAAGAGGCGGCCGTCTCCGCGGATGATATAAGCGGACACTATGCCGAGACCGCGATAAGCGCGCTGCTTGATAACGGTGTTATTTCTCTGCCCGAGGGCGAGACGAGCTTCCGCCCGAACGACGTTATAACCCAGGGCGAGCTGCTGGCGTTTGTGGCGGCGCTTGAGGGCGAGCGATATCCGACAACGCCGTATTACGCGGACAGATTGTATAAATACGCCTCGGCCCGCGGAATAATAAAGAGCGGCGAGGCGCAGGACGAAAATCTGCCCTGCATACGCGAGGACGGGCCCAAGTATATCATACGGGCGCTTGGCTATGAGGATATAGCTCAAATGACAGACATATTCGCGGCGGGATTTTCGGACAGCGCCGACATAACGCCCGGCATGGAGGGATATATAGCTTTGGCGAAGGGCTTCGGCATAATCGGAGGCAACCCGGACAGCACATTCGCGCCTAAGGACCCGCTGACAAGAGCTGACGCGGCGATAATGATCTATAATTATTTGACGAAGTAAAAGTTGAGAATAAAAAGGCATGTCAAGGAGAAAACTCTCCGGCATGCCTTATTTTTATTCAACGCTCATTTTGTTGCGCATCGGCGCGACGCAGCCCGTCAGTGTCGTGACCTCGATCACGGCGTTGTATGTCTTTTGCGGCTCCAAGGCAAACTCGATAGTGTCGCCGTATTCGTCGGGCTTCAGGCGCTCTTTGGGATCGCTTGTCGAGTTCGGGTCCTCGGGCGGATCGTCGTCAAACTTTTTCATGATATAGGTCCCGCCGTCGCTTTGCGCTGTTTCTCCGCTCTCCGCGTCGGTCAGGCTGTATCTGTATACCTGGCCCGCGATCGAGCTTAAATAAAAATTGAATTTGCGCGTCTTTGAGCCCGAGTTTTTAAGTCTGATCTCGTACCGCTCGGTGACGCCGAAGTTTCCCAGATTGCAGGCGTTGTATTTGTAAAAATCGTCGTCGCAGACCTCGTTGCCGCTTGGGTGCTTTATGTCCTTGATGTCGATGTTGGGCTGAAATTTTGTCATGACAGGCGCGCCGTATGACGCGATTTTCTCGCTTTGCTCCGCGTCATAGTTCCCGTAGTGCTTGGTGTGGAACGCGTCAAACTGCCAGACGTTGTTTTTCCACCCGTCGGGCACCTCCGAGCCGTACAAGCCCATTTTGGTGTCGTCGGCGTATCTAAGGCGCATAAGGTCGCTTTCGGCGGCGATCGGCAGGGGTTCGCGCCAGGTGTTCACGTTGGTGGCGAAAACCCCGTCGGGTATCGTGATCCCATCGGGCGCGCGGGAGTTTTTGACTGTCACGGGCACGGGACCGCTCGGTGTCTTGTCGTTTATTTCATACTCAAACGCCGCGGTCACGATCGGCGCGTTTTCGGCGATCCCCTTATACTGGGGCTCGTTGTCGTACGGACCTTTTATAAGATTTTTAAAATTATTTTTGGCTGCCGCTTTGTCTGTGTAGGCCAGTGTGTCAAAATTCACCGTGCCGCTCAGTACCTCAAACTTCATCATCATCCACATAGGCTCGTTCCATCCTCCGTACCTGAAATGATTGATGTCGTTTTCGGTTATGTAACTTTCAAACTCGCTCAGATATGCCGTTTCGCCCGCGGACAGTCCGCGCTCGGCGCCGAGGCTGACGTATTTTTCGGTGTTGGGCGTTCTTGATTGATCTCGTATAACCGCGGGGCAGCCGTCGGCGTGATCGGGCGCGATGCCCGCGCCGCACACACAGCCGAATGTGCGCAGGTACTCGGGCATTGAAACGGGAGTGTTTGTATAGTCCGCCCAGGCTTGGTTCCAGTCCCAGTTTTTGTCTATGCCCAGATTCAATATTTTAAAGTTGCCGCCGCCGTTTGTGGAAAAAACCGCGTCGTAGTAAAGATCCGCCAAAAGGTCCACGGAGTAACCGCGGTGGTGGTAGCTGAACACGGTGTATATGCCCGGCGTCAGATCTTCGAAGTGGACTATGCTTGATGGTGTCTCGCCGTCGGCAAGATATTTGGCGTTGAGATGTTCGGGATTGTCATCAAACAGATAGTATTCGGGTTTTCCCTCCGCGCTTTTTGTTTCGGCGGCAAACCCGATCACCGGCGCGTCGGGGTCGAGTCCGTATATTAAGGCGGTGGGCGGCGATGTTGATGAGACGTCTGCCGCGGAGCATCCGAATTGAGTGATCAGCGCGGCTGCCGCTGTGAATAGGATCAGTGATTTAAACGCTTTTTTCATATTATCGCTCCGACTATTAAAAATTCTTCCAAAGTCAAATTTTGGTTGTATCATATAATTAGACGATTGAGACGCTTGTTTTGTTCCCGACTTTTTAAAATATTTAAATAATAACGCTGTTCTTTGGTATATTTCGCGCTTGACATACAAAAAGCTATGTTGTAAAATAGTAATGATATTCTAGTTACATTCGACATTTTTCGAGAGCAAAGGAGAAGGGTTATGAAAGTGGTAATTTTAGCCGGCGGACTGGGCACGCGAATTTCGGAGGAAAGCCACCTGCGTCCGAAGCCGATGATCGAGATCGGCGGCATGCCGATCATGTGGCACATAATGAAAGAGTATTCGCACTACGGATATAACGACTTTATCATTTGCGCGGGATATAAGCAGTATGTGATAAAGGAATATTTTGCCGACTACTATCTGCACCGCAGCGACGTGACCTTTGATTTCAGCCGCGAAAACAAGATGATAATTCACAATAACGTGGCGGAGCCCTGGAAGGTGACGATCGTCGACACCGGTCTGCACACCATGACCGGCGGCAGAGTGAAGCGCGTCCGCGACTATATCGGCGAGGAGACCTTTATGCTGACCTACGGCGACGGTCTGTGCGATATCGATATAAACAAGCTGGTGGATTTCCACAAGAGCCATGGAAAGATCGCCACTATAACCGCGATAGACTTAAACCAGCGTTTCGGCGTGCTGGAGATCGCGAGGTCCGGACTGGTGAAGGCCTTCCGCGAGAAGGACGAGGAGGACGGAGACGTGATAAACGGCGGCTACATGGTCCTTGAGCCAAAGGTATTTGATTATATCGAGGGCAGCCGCACGGTGTTTGAGAAGGAGCCGATGGAAAGGCTCGCCAGAGAGGGCGAGATGATGGCCTATAGGCACGACGGATTCTGGCGCTGCATGGATACCCAGCGCGACAAGATGGTTCTTGAGCGGATGTGGGAGGAAGGCAGCGCGCCATGGAAGGTTTGGTATTGATAAATAATATGAAATTTGACATTGATTTTTACAAAGACAAAAAGGTTTTCATAACCGGACATACCGGATTTAAGGGCAGCTGGCTCTGCAAAATACTGACAATGGCCGGAGCTGACGTGACCGGATACGCGCTTGATCCGCCAACCAAGCCGTCGCTGTTTAAGCTGGCGGACATCGGGAGCGGAATTAAGTCGGTAATCGGAGACATACGGGATTATGACGGGCTTAAAGCCGCGTTTGATAAGGCGCGGCCCGAGATCGTGCTGCACCTGGCGGCACAGCCCATAGTTCTTGAGAGCTACAAAAATCCGAGATACACCTACGAGACAAATGTTATGGGAACGGTGAATATATTGGAGTGCGTCAGGAACTCGGACAGCGTGAAATCGTTTTTAAATGTTACAACCGACAAGGTTTATAAGAACAACGAGTGGTGCTGGGGCTACAGAGAGGACGAACTCTTGGACGGCTTTGATCCGTACTCCAACAGCAAGTCCTGTTCGGAGCTGGTGACCCACAGCTATAAAGACAGCTTTTTTAAGAGCGGAGCCGCCGTCTCGACCGCCAGAGCGGGAAACGTCATAGGCGGCGGAGACTTCGCGGAAAACAGGATAATCCCCGACTGCGTGCGCGCGGCGGAAAAGGGCGAAAATATAATCGTCCGCAATCCAGCCTCCACGCGGCCTTATCAGCATGTGCTTGAGCCGCTTTTCGCATACTTGATGATAGCCGAAAAGCAGTATGAAAACCGCGGTTATTCCGGATACTATAACGTGGGACCCGATGAGAGCGACTGCGTTGACACCGAAACGATCGTCAATATGTTCTGTGAGAAATGGGGAGACATCTCATGGGAGAATGTCTCGCCTAAGGACGCGCCCCACGAGGCAAATTTCCTAAAGCTCGACTGCTCAAAGCTAAAGAATGTGTTCGGCTGGAGACCCCGCTGGCGCGTGTCCGAGGCGGTCGAAAAAACCGTGGAGTGGACGCGGGTGTACTTGGGCGGCGGAAGCGCCGAGGATATTGACAAGTTAATGCAAAAACAGATAATCGAATATATGAGAGGATAAAACAATGTTTGAAAATACCGATGAGAAGCAGGCAAGACGGCAGAACGTCGAAGTGTTTCGGACTGCCGACCGGATGCAGCTATAAACATGTTATTGCCAACGCAGCTTATAAAGGAGAATAAAATAATATGAAAAAGATTTCAGTGTGCATTCCCTGTTATAACGAGGAAGAAAATGTGGTTCCTATGAGTAAAGCGGTCATAGAGCAGTTTGAGCGGCATTTGGGCGGCTACGACTATGAGATCGTGTTTATAGACAACGACTCGCGGGACAACACCAGGGCGCTGCTGGCGGGCTTATGCGCCGATAACAAAAAAATCAAGGCGATCTTCAACGCCAAAAACTTCGGACAGTTCAACTCGCCCTACTACGGCATATGCCAGACCACCGGCGACTGCACGATACTCATGTGCGCCGACTTTCAGGACCCGCCCGAGATCATTCCGAGACTTGTCAAGGAATGGGAGAACGGTTATAAGATAGTCAGCGCGATAAAGAGCTCAAGCCGCGAGAATCCTTTTATCCGATTTTTGCGCACCTGCTACTACAAGTTGATAAAGAAATTGTCCGATGTGGAGCAGATAGAGCATTTCACGGGCACGGGTCTTTATGACAAGGCATTTATTGAGGTGCTCAGAAGTCTGGATGACTCAGAACCGTTTCTGCGCGGGATCGTGGCGGAGCTGGGCTTTAAGCGCAAGGATATAGAGTACGAGCAGCAGCAGAGGCGCGCGGGCAAAAGCAGCAACGGTTTTTACAGCCTGTACGACGCGGCTATGCTAAGCTTCACATCATACACCAAGATAGGTCTCAGGCTCGCCACAATGTCGGGCTTTGTGATTTCTATACTGAGTATAGGCGTGGCGTTCGCGTATCTGATAATGAAGCTTGTCCATTGGCAGTATTTCCCGCTGGGCAACGCTCCGATACTTATCGGCGTGTTTATGCTTGGCGGCATACAGCTTTTCTTTATCGGCCTTTTGGGAGAGTATATACTCAATATAAACAAGCGAATAATGCACCGGCCGTTGGTTATAGAAGAAAAAAGGCTGAATTTTGACGATGAGGAGGCTGCACAATGAAAACCAAAATCGCGGTAATAACAGGAGCAACCGGAATGCTGGGCGCGGCTTTGACGCGCAGACTGGTCCGCGAGGGATACAGGATATACGCGGTCGCGCGCCCGGGTTCAGAGAGGCTGGATAATATTCCCGCGGCAGGCGGCGTTGTTCGCGTGGAGTGCGATCTGTCGGAGCTGAGCGGGCTTAAAAATTTGATCCATGAAAAGTGCGATATGTTTTTCCATTTCGGATGGAACGGCACATTTGGCGCGGCGAGAAATGATTTGAACGCTCAGACAGACAACATAAAATACACGCTCGACGCTGTTAATGCTGCGAAAGACTTGGGCTGTGAGGTGTTTTTGGGAGCCGGGTCGCAGGCCGAGTACGGACGACATGACGAAAAAGTCGCGCCCGATACGCCGACAAATCCGGAAAACGGTTACGGGATAGCGAAGCTGTGCGCCGGACAAATGTCAAGGCTGCTGTGCGAAGGTCTCGGTATAAAGCATGTCTGGTGCAGGATCATAAGCACGTATGGTCCGAAAGACGGAGAAAAAACCATGGTTTCGTCGACCATGAGAAAACTTCTTCGGGGCGAGCGTCCGTCCTGCACAAAGGGTGAGCAGATGTGGGATTATTTGTATTGCGATGACGCGGCAGAGGCGTTTTATCTGGCTGCGGAAAACGGCAAAAACGGCGCGGTCTACTGCGTCGGCAGCGGTGCGGCGCGTCCGCTTAAAGAGTATATAGAGACAATGCGCGATATCGTGAGCCCTGGGACCGAGATCGGATTCGGAGAAGTGCCGTATGCCGAAAAGCAGGTCATGTATCTGTGCGCCGATATTGAACCGCTGAAGCGCGATACCGGATTTGAGCCGAAGGTGTCTTTTGAGGACGGAATCAAAAAAACCGCTGTCTGGATAAGAGCCGAGAATTTGATATGAGAAGATGAATACGAGCAATTTCTTACAATAATGAAACAAAAACAGCTGCATCGCCGCGCGCGGCTCGAGATAAGGAGGAAACAAACATGATCATGAAACTGGCCGAATATGTTTCGGAATTTTTAGTGAAGCGGGGAATCCGCGATGTGTTTACTGTCACCGGAGGCGGATCTATGCATCTTAACAATGCGTTCGGACATCAGAAGGGAATGCGCTGTCTTTATCAGCATCATGAGCAGGCGTGTGCCATTGCCGCCGAAAGCTACGCGAGAATTCATAATCGCTTACCGCTTTTGTGTGTTACAACGGGTCCCGGCGGAACGAACGCTTTGACCGGTGTGGTGGGAGCCTACCTCGACTCGATACCGATGCTGGTTATATCGGGGCAAGTTAGGTATGATACTTCTGCACGCAGTACCGGACTTAATATTCGCGCAATGGGCGATCAGGAGTTTGACATTGTAAAGTGTGTGAACAGCATGACAAAGTACTGTGAGATGATAATCGATCCGATGAAAATACGTTATTGTCTCGAGAAGGCTCTGCATATTGCCCAAACCGGCCGTCCCGGACCTTGCTGGCTTGATATACCCATGAATGTCCAAGGAGCGTATATTGAGGTTGACGATCTTGAAGGCTATGACCCCGCGGAGGACGATAAGCGCTTGCCGCCGAGAGTTTCGGAGGATATTGTCAATGATATAATCGAGCGTATAAAAAACGCAAAACGTCCGGTGCTGTACGCCGGGAACGGAATACGCCTGTCCGGTGGTTATGAAATATTTACGAAAGTGTATAAAAAGCTCAATATACCGGTAGTGACCTGTTGGAACAGCATTGATCAGATCGCTGATAACGATCCGCTGTACACCGGCCGCGGCGGAATAATGGGAGACCGAGCCGGGAATTTTGCGGTGCAGAACTCTGATTTGGTGCTGGCCATAGGCAGCCGTCTGAGTATCAGGCAGGTGGGATATAACTATGATACATGGGCGCGGGAAGCTTTTGTGATCGTCTGTGATATTGATCCCGAGGAACTGAAAAAACCCACTTTGCATGTTGATATTCCTGTTTGGGCGGACGCGAAAGATTTACTTGAGGCTTTAGACCGGAAAATTGACGGTAAGGTTTTTGACGGCGGGGATTGGCTCAAGACTTGCGCCGCGTGGAAGGAAAAATATCCGGTGGTTCGTCCCGAGCACTACGAAAACAAAGGCGAGAAACTCGCGAACGTGTATGCTTTTATAAAGGAATTGAGCCGCCGCTTGCCCGAGGGTCAGATCACCGTGGTCGGCAACGGTTCTGCGTGTGTGGTCGGCAGCCATGGATATGTAATAAAGAAGGATCAGAGATTTATCATAAATTCCGCGATCGCCACAATGGGTTACGATCTTCCGGCAGCGATCGGAGCCTGCGCCGCTGAGGATTATAACAGCGATATAATATGCGTTTCCGGCGATGGCAGTATTCAGATGAATATTCAAGAACTGCAGACGATCATATCACACAATATGCCGATCAAGATTTATATCATAAACAACGGCGGTTATCACTCGATGCGCCAGACTATGAGCAATTTTTTCGGCGGTCAGCCGCTTGTGGGTGTGGGCGTTGAAAGCCATGATTTGTCTTTTCCGGATATGTCAAAGCTTGCCCCAGCCTACGGTTTTAAATACTTCTCCGCGAGATCCAACAGCGAGCTCGGTGGAACAATTGAAAGAACTCTTTCGGAAAAGGGTCCGTTGATATGTGAGATTTTTGTCACAACAACTCAAAGGTTCGAACCGAAATCAGCCACAAAATGTCTTGAGGACGGAACGCTGGTTTCGGCGCCGCTTGAGGATTTGGCTCCTTTCCTGCCCGATGAGGAGCTGAAAGAGAATATGATAGTACCTATGGTAACACCTAATGATTAACAAAACGGGGAACGCGGCGCGTTCCCCGTTGAAGTTTTATTCAACAGCTTTTTTGCAAAAATATTTATAGAACTTTGAGTTTTTGTAATTTTTAGCGGTGAAGTTATTGCCTTTTATAGGACCTTCGTCATCAAAGTGTTTCATTATTTCGCTGTACGGCGTGTTGACGGTGCCCAATAGTTCGCGCTTGATCTCTGTCGCGGGTGTTACCGCCCCGATAATAAATATGATAAGAGCCGTAGCGAGAAGTTTTTTATGGCGCATGCAATTTTTGAAGGATCCGTATTCACCCCATTCCGGCATTTCCGCTATCACGACCCGGATAAAGTTGACGCATAAATATACTAGGCCGGGTATGGAAACGCGCATACAAAAATCCGTGCCGCTTCCCACCTGAAATACCGGGATTATCAAAAGAGAAATCAATGTTCCGATAAGTACGATATTGGGCTTGACGCGCCTCAGAACAACCGCCGCATATAACCCGATTTCCAGTATCATAAACACGGCGTACCATTTAGCGTAATATATAATCTCGGAGACATTTTTGTTTTTAAACGCCTCGGCGTATTTATCGTAAATGCGGAATCCGGTTTTAGCCCCGCTTTTGCCCGCATTCGCCGCCGCGCCTGTACTCGCAACGATCGCGTTAGCCGTGTAATAAAGCATATATACCGGAGCAACGGCTAAAAATCCGAGAATGTTTTGAAGTGAGAATGTGTCTATGAAAAACATACCGAGATTCTTTGACTTTATCGCTTTGCATAACGCATGTACCGCTTTGCAAACACAGATGATCACTATACCCAGAAACGGAAAGGGACCATAAGGGAAAGACAGAATAGCTAACAAGGCGAGATTTTTCAGTTTTGTTTCGTTAATTATACATAATGTGATTATCCAGGGTACAATACATTGATTAAATACCCAATAGAGACAGGTCATGTTTGAACTGTATTGCATTCGCAGTTTGCACCACCATTCAAGATGTAAATCTTTAGTGATAGTGTTCACCTTTTTTGTCAGCAATACGCCGACAATATCAAGTCCGCTGAAAAATATAAACATAAATATCGCTATGAAAAACATCGTTTTTTTACCGGTGTTGGTTATCATTGCTACCAGAAGCAAAACTATAAAACAGCCGAAACTGCTCCAAAACAGCAGCGCGACGTTTCCGACGATATATGCCGCGCGCGTGCTTCCGGATATAAACAGGGCAAGTTTTCCGAATATTGCCGGGAACATCCAATGAGCGATGTAGTAGCACATCATGGTATTTTCGTTTTCATAAGTCACGGGCCATTTTTGAGATATGATATTCTTAAAAATCGTATTGCGGGCAAGATGGTCATAAGACTGATGCACAAATCCGCCTTGGCCCGCCATAAAGCACCAGATTAGGGATATGGCGGCGATGACGATTATTTGCGTTTTGGTCAAAGTGATTGACTTATATTTTCCGTCTCGATGGGAGGCGTTTTTTATGAAAAAGAAGATCGCGGCGGCCGAGAGCGCTATGAATATGACCGCCGATATGATATTGAGCCAGCCGGCGTAAAAAATTATGATCGGTACAAACGCGTACAGCACCGCCAGTATTTTGAGGTTTTTGTAACCTATTTTCATTGGTAATCCGTCCTTTTTCAAAAATTAAACACAAAGATTATTATATCAAACACGTTAAAAAATGTCAACCATAATCAGCGTGGAGAGAGTATAAAAGAACGCGCCCCCGAGGGCGCGTTCTTTGTGTAAAAATGCTTATTTAACGATCTCGTCAACGTCGGCTTTGACCTTTTCAAGAAGCTCGTTGGCCTCTTCCTCGGTCTCGCCCTTCATCAGGCAGTATACCTTGATCTTGGGCTCTGTGCCCGAGGGACGGATAACGAAGTTGTTCTTGTCCTCAAGCTCCAGATAGATAACGTTGGACTGAGGCAGCAGGATCTCCGACTTCTCGCCCGTCAAAATATCGACGCGCTCGCTTGTCAGGTAATCGCGGATGGCGATGACCTTCTTGCCCGCTACCGACTTGGGCGGATTGGAGCGGATGTTGTCCATTGTGGACTTGATCTTGGCCAGGCCCTCGATTCCCTCGAGAGTTACCGAAACGACCTGCTCCTTGTAGTAGCCGTACTTCTTGTATATCTTGTCCATCTGCTCGAAGATCGAACTGCCCTTTTCCTGATAATAGAGCGCCATCTCGGCGATCAGCATTGTGGCAACGACCGCGTCCTTGTCGCGGGCGTATGTGCCCTTTAGGTAGCCGTAGCTCTCTTCAAAGCCGAACAGGTACGTGCCAACTCCGGTCTCCTCGGACTCCTTTATCTTTTCGCCGATGAACTTAAAGCCGGTCAGGACTTCCTTCATGTCTATGCCGTAGGCGTCGCAGATGTCCTTGACGATGTTTGTGGTAACGATCGTCTTTACTATATAACCGTCCTTCGGAACGGCGTTCTTTTCTTTGAGCGCCGAGAGTATATACTCGGAGAGCAGAGCGCCCACCTGGTTTCCGGTGAAGTTCACATACTCGCCCTCGTCGTTTTTAACCAGGATTCCCACGCGGTCGCTGTCGGGATCGGTGCCCACGATCAGATCGGCGCCGCAGTCCTTGGCGTAGCCTATCGCAAGGTGGAAGCCCTCTTTATACTCGGGATTGGGGAACTCGACCGTCGGGAAGTCGCCGTCAGGGAGCTCCTGTTCCTTAACAACAACAACGTTGTCAAAGCCCACGCGCTTTAATATCTTTCTCACCGGCTTGTTGCCCGCGCCGTGGAACGGGGTGTAAACAAATTTCAGAGTGCCGCCCTTTTCTTTCGCCAGCTCGGGGTTCACGCACTGTTCCTGAACTCTGTCGAGATAAACTTCCTCGACCTCGTCGCCTATCATAACGATGAGGCCTTTTTCTATCGCTTCCTCAAAGTCCATTTTTTTAACGCCCGTGAAGATGTCGGTCTTTTCGATCTCCTCAAGCACGATGGCCGCAAGCTCGGGGTTGAGCTGGGCGCCGTCCGCGCCGTACGCCTTGTAGCCGTTGTATTTCGCCGGGTTGTGGCTTGCGGTCACCGCGATGCCCGCGGTTGTCTTTAAATATCCGACCGAGAACGAAAGCTCGGGAACCGGCTTGAGCTCCTCAAACAGATACGCCTTGATGCCGTTGGCGGCCAGGATCTGCGCGGCTTCCTTCGCGAAAACGTCCGATTTATGGCGGCTGTCGTAAGCGATAACAACGCTCAGATCGGCGTCCGCGCCGTTCGTCTTGATAAGCTGATTGGCAAGGCCCTGGGTCGCCTGGCCCACAACATACTCGTTCATGCGGTTGATGCCGGCGCCGAGAACGCCTCTGAGACCCGCGGTTCCGAACTCCAGCGGCTTATAGAAACGGTCCTTGATCTCTTCCTCGTCGCCGCGGATAGCCTCAAGCTCCTTGACGGTCTCCTCGTCCGCCTCCTTGAGCCATCTCTCGTATTCAGCTAAGTAGTCCATAATAAATACCTCCGTTTTAATTAATATAAGTAAAATTAATATATTATTCTTGAGATTATCCCATACATATTCATTATACTACTATACCGCGCGGATTTCAACTGCTTTTAATGTAAAAAAATGCCTGTGATTTTTGTGTAATATTTCAAGCGCGGCGCCAAAAAACTCCCCGCGGTCTCACGCGGGGAGTTTTTTGATAAATAAATTAATCCATTTTGCTGAACTGGTCCTTGCCCACGCCGCAGAGGGGGCAAACGAAGTCGTCGGGCAGATCTTCCCACTTGGTGCCGGGAGCTATTCCGTTATCGGGATCGCCGGCCGCCTCGTCGTAGATATATCCGCAAAGGTCGCATACGTATTTCATGGTTTCACCTCCGATATAGTATTGATTTGTTATTTTTCACATTTCGGCGCGTGTCATGCGCTAGGGTTAATTATACAACAATTTCAGCGCTTTTGTCAACACCTCCGCGATTGGATCGAACCGATTTTTTGTACAATTGTCAATGATGGGTGACACTTTTTTTAAAAAATAAAAAGTTTCGCCTCAAGCTGTCCTTGTCAAGGTG
>CANPWW010000007.1 GCA_947585115.1 uncultured Monoglobus sp. | reverse complement strand
TCACTAATTACTAATCACTATGTTGGGGTGCATGATATAATGTTTTCACTGTATGACGACGAGCAGATACAAAAAGCAATGATGAGAGATGCCCGCAAAGAAGGCCGAATGGAAGGCATAAAAGAAGGCATAAAAGAAGGCGAAACAAGAGGCCGAATGGAAGGCATAGACGCGATGATAGCGAACATGCGCAAAGCGGGAATAAGCGACGAAATAATACAAAATGTCGCAAATATGTCGCAGTCGCAGCGTTCCTAATCGGCGATAATAAACCACCCCTCGGGAAATTCCGAGGGGTGGTTTTTGTGTTTTTTTATATCTCGTCGGAATTGATATAGATCCGGCAGCCGAGGGGGTCGAGGTTGACCTCGAGAATGTTGTCTCGGCAGGGGGTTATGTCGGGATTTTTGATTCCTTTGGCGAAATACTTGAAGTCGCCCAGCACCGATACGTCAAGGTCGACGCGCCTGCGCTCAAAGCTGCGGTTCACCGCGCAAACCGCCACGCTGCTCTTCGCCTTTTTGCCGAACGAGTCTTTGCCGTCCGAGGTGTAGCGGGCGTAGATATATATGTCGCCCGAGGCGTACAGCGTTTTGTATCTGCCGGTTTTCAGGCAGTCGAGCTTGTTTCTCAGGGCGCCCAGATCGGCGTACCACCGGCGAAGATCGGGGTCGACAGCCCGCCAAGGATAGGTGCCTCGGTTAAAGGGATCGCCGCCGCCCTGCATCCCGACCTCGTCGCCGTAGTATATGCAGGGCACGCCCACATAAGTCATCTGAATGAACGACAGGAGCTTCAGGCGGTAGGTCGCCAGATCCTCGTTGCCCGAGCTGAGCTTTCTGGTTCCGCAGTCCTGCGAAAGCCCGCCCAGCAGGGTTTTTATCCTCATGGTGTCGTGGGTGCCGACTATGTTCATCAGAGCGTGGACGGTCTCTTTGGGATAGTTTTCAAATATCGACATCATGCGCGCGTTCAGGGTGGCGGCGTCTATGCTGCCCATCAAAAACGCCAGCATGTTGTCCTTGAAAGGATAGTTCATCACCGAGTCAAGCTCCTCGCCGAACAGGTATTCCCTCGGAATGTCATAGGAGACCTTGTTTGACGCGTCCTCCCACACCTCGCCGATTATCACAGCATTTTTGTTCTGGCTCTTGACCTCGCGGCGCAGGATCTTTATAAACTCATCGGGCAGCTCATCCGCCACGTCGAGCCTCCAGCCCGAGGCGCCGCGCCTGAGCCATGTTTTTATTACCGAGTCGTCGCCGCGCAGGATGTAGTCAAGATACGACGGGGTCATTTCTTTAACGTTCGGCAGGTTGCTACAGCCCCACCAGCTCTCATATTCGGGATAGTTGGTGAACTGGTACCATTCGCGGTACGGGCTGTCGGGATTTTTGTAAGCGCCCACATCGCTGCCGTAGCTGCCGTACTTGTTGAAATACACGCTGTCCGAGCCGGTGTGGCTGAACACGCCGTCGAGTATTATTCGTATATCGCGCTTTTTCGCTTCCTCGCAAAGCTGCGTAAAGACCTCGTTGGTTCCAAACATAGGATCGACGTTCATATAGTCGGCGGTGTCGTATTTGTGGTTGGAATACGCGTCAAATATGGGGTTTAAGTAAATAACGCCCACGCCCAGGCTTTTTAAGTAGTCGAGCTTTTCGATTATGCCCTTTAAATTTCCGCCGTAGAAGTCATTGCAGGCGGGGCCCATCTCAAACGGGTGCGAGTTGAATGAGATCTGCTCGTACCAATCGTTGTGTATCACGTATTCGTTGCGTTTTTTGGGTATGGCGCCGCCGGTTTCGCTGTGGTCGCCGAAAAAGCGGTCGGTGAATATCTGGTACATGACGCGTCCTTTGAACCAGTCGGGCGTTTTGTAGTTCTTGTCGTAAATCGTTATCTGATAGCTGTTGTCCCGCGGCTCGGTATCGACCTGTCCGACGCCGCCCAGTTTTTCACGGTTGTTGGTGTAGTATATCGTCTCACCGCCGACCTCGACAACAAAGTAGTACCATATGAGCTGGCCGGTCTCGGGGGTCGGGATCTTGGCGGTGTACATAACGCTGCCCTCGTCGCCCTGCGCCAAAGTCAGGTCGGGGTAGTGGGGCGTGGTTTTAACGGCTTTTTTTGCCGGGTTCATTTCGAAAAAGACCTCGTTGTCGTCGACCCAGAAGCGCGCGCGGACCCTGTCCGGTTTCACATCCGAGTCGATCTTTATGCCCAGACGCACAAAGCTGTCGGTGGGCGCCGCGCCGAACGGTGAGCGATACGCCGTGTCGTGAGAGTTATGGAACAGCTGCATGTCTTTCCCTCCAAAACAAATATATTTTTAACATATGACTATGGTTTAAAAGGCGCCGCGCGTTTGCGCGGCGCCTTTGGAGCTGCCTAGCAGATTCGAACTGCCGACCTCTTCCTTACCAAGGAAGTGCTCTGCCTGCTGAGCTAAGGCAGCGTTGGCGATCCGGATGGGGTTCGAACCCACGACCTCCAGCGTGACAGGCTGGCATTCTAACCAACTGAACTACCGGACCATAAACAGCTATACTATAATAGCACATCAAAGCCCGTATTGTCAATAGTTTTTTGAAAAAATTTTATTTCCGACTATATACTATTTAAGGCTTTTCGGAACAGGCATTATTGAGGCCAGGAACGCGGCGGCGAGTATATAAATAAGGTTGCTCACCGGGAAACACAGCAGCAACAGCAGCGCAACCGCCAGCGGTTTTCGCATAATGGTGGTCATAACCGCCGCGGCCGATATCGAGACCGCGAAAACAGGGTCAATACCGAACGCGGCCGAGCAGGCGTAGCCCAAGCAGACTCCGGCAAATATCGACGGAAAAAAGCTTCCGCCGCGCCACCCGAAACGTATACACATATTTATTAAAAAAACCTTTATAACAGGTATTATAAACAGCAGATACACCGGATATTGAGCGTATGTCTCGGTGAGCTTTTGGATCTCCTCCTCGCCGGAGAACATTGCGATCGGGAACACGGCGCCGATTATTCCCAGAACAAGCGCCGCAATAACCGCCATTATAAAATATCTTTCTCCGAGTTTTTCCGCCGCCGCTTGTGTCAATTTGTCAAAAGCCATGTACACATAGCCAAGGACAACGCTGATCGCCAGCACAGGCACGGCAAACAACAGCTCGCCTCTCTCTATCGACACTTTTTCAAAACGCGGCATTCCGGCGCCTGAACCAAAAAATTTGCTTAGCAGCATGAATATACCGAAACCCGCCAACACAGCGCAGAATATTGCGGTTGTTTTTGAGGCTTTCGGGAGAACAAATTCATCTTCATCATCGTTCTCGATCGGTTCTATAAATCCAAAAAGCGGGGAACGGAACACAATACCAAGAGTTGCCGAGATACCTATTTCCGGCAGCTCGGACATATACTTGCCCGCATATTTAAAATTATCTCCCGCCCAGCAGCACAGTCCCACAATAACTCCCGTAAGGCCTGCCTCGGGGCCTATCGCTCCGCCGAATATCAGGGGCAACAGCGCGGCGATCAGCATAATCAAAACATTATGATACGGATACCTGCCGTCTCGCTTGTATTTTGCCATGACCTGATGAAGGTCGTCGGGACACGGGCCGCACTTCTTCTGTATAATTCCGATTACAATGCCGCCCAGCAAGCACATCAGCACCGTGTAGCCCGGAATATGCACAACGCCCGGAATATAGTCCCAAAGCAATTCAATGAGAAGGTGCATAACGCGCATGAACGCCCAGATTATTCCGCCGATAACCGCGCCCGCCGCGGCGCCGAGCAATATAAAAACAAACCTATTATTGTTCGTTGTTTTCATTTTTTGTCTCCTTCTCCAATACTCATATTTTTATATGTTCTGCCGGTTCATCTCTTATAGTATTATTTTATCATGTTCACCTATGGACAAGTCAATAGTCAGAGATAATTTTTGAAAAATTTTGGTTTATATGCCCGCAAGCGCCGTTTATTTTCCGGCCCGATTTATTTTTTTCGCCGACCGCGGAAAGGCTTTGGGCGTCGGCTTGATTTTTTCTATCACGACGATCTTGCGCACTATATCGCTTTCGGGCAGCGGAGCGGTTATGATCTCCGATACCCTGCCGCCCAGAGTGCCGATCGCGGGCCTCGCGGCATCGATCTCGGCCTCCGCGTCTTTGGATTTAAGAGCGATGAATTTTCCGCCGACCTTTACAAAGGGCAGACAGTATTCCGAGAGAGCGGTCATGTTCGCCACTGCGCGCGACAGCGTAAAGTCGAATTTCTCGCGGAACTCTTTGCGCGCCAGCTCCTCGGCCCTGCCGTGAACGCAGCCGGCATTAAGGCCCAGCTCGTCCGAGACTGCCTTCAGAAAAGTGACCCTTTTGTTCAGCGAGTCTATGAGCGTCAGCTTTATATCGGGCCGCGTCAGTTTTATCGGAATGCCCGGAAAGCCCGCTCCTGTGCCGATGTCCGCAGTGGAGCCGCTTATGTCGATGTATTTGAGGGGCAGCAGCGAGTCCAGAAAATGCTTGACCGCGATCCCGTCGTCGTCGGTGATGGCGGTCAGATTGACTTTCTCGTTATATTCTTTAAGCATCTCGGAGTACCGCGCAAATTTTAAAATAATTTCCCCGTCCGCCTTGAGACCGAGCGCGCCCAGCCCTTTTTCAAAAAGCTCTCCGTTCATATGAGATCTTCCTTTGAGCTGTCGGTCAGCGCGTAGCCCAGATTGCAGATATTTCCCGCTCCCATGGTGATTATCAGGTCGTTTTTGCCCGCGTTTTCAAGCAGATAGCGTTTTATCGCCCGCATGTCGTTCATGTAGACCGCGCCCTTTATCCTCCTCGCCAGGTCGCAGGAGTGGACGGTGCCGTCGTATTTCTCCCTGGCAGGATATATGTCGGCTATCATAACTCTGTCGGCCTCGCTGAGAGCCGCGGCGAAATCGTCTAAAAACGCCGCGGTCCTGCTGTATGTGTGGGGCTGGAATACGACCCACACCTTGTCGTATCCCATTTTTTTTGCGGCGCCCAAGGTGGCTCTGATCTCGGTCGGGTGGTGGGCATAGTCGTCGACCACGTCGGAGCCGCAGTCGGCCTTGCCGAGCTTTTCGAATCTTCTGTGTGTGCCGGTGAATTCCTCGAGACCTTTTTTGATATATTCGGGGGCTATTCCAAGAAAATCGCAGGCCGCCGCTACGCCCACCGCGTTGCAAATATTATGCTCGCCCACGATATTTAAATCAACATGGCATATTAATCTATCTTTATTATAAATATCAAAACAGGGATAACCTTTATCTCGCAAAGATATGTTTTTGGCTGTGTAGTCCGCGTTTTCATTTTTCAGACCATATGTCAAGATATTTTTTTCGACATTTTGCACAATATTTTGGGTGCTATTTTCGTCAATACAAACAATATTACACCCATTATCATCAGTTAGTCTTGTAAATTTCATAAAAGATGATATAATGTGATTAAGGTCTTTAAAATAATCAAGGTGGTCCTCTTCTATGTTCGTGACTATCGATACAAACGGTTTGAAGTGAAGGAAGCTTTCAACGTATTCACAGGCCTCAAAGGGCAGGTATTCGGAGCCGCCTATGCGGTAGTTCCCGCCGATCTGCCTGAGTTCGCCTCCGATGAGGACGGTGGGGTCTTTCTTCGCGTGAAGGAGCACCAACGACAGCATTGAAGATGTTGTTGTCTTTCCGTGGGTTCCCGCGACCGCCACGGGATACTTGTAAAGCTTGAGCAGCTCGCCGAGCATTTCCGCGCGCTCGATTACCGGAACGCCGAGTTTGCGGGCGGCTGCGAGCTCGGGATTATCGCTGCTTATCGCGGCGGTATAGCAAACAACATCGGGACTCTTAACATTCTCGGCCTTTTGACCGATAAATATTTCCGCACCATTTTGTTTTAACCTGTCGGTAAGGCCGGAGGATTTTGTATCACTGCCGGACACCTTGTAACCGAAGCTGAGAAGCATTTCCGCAATGCCGCTCATGCTTATTCCGCCGATTCCGATCATGTGTATATGTGCGCCTTTTTGGAGATCGGCAATTGTAAAGTTACTCATAGTAATGATTACCCTCTTTCGATAATTGTTCTTATGTTGTAGTATACTATATACTTGAAAAAATTTCAAGAATATATACGCATAAAGTTCAAATTTTTCGGAAGAGGCAGAAAGGATTGTGGTTAGAATAAGGTAATGGTCAAAAATATGCGGAGAAATCCGGGAAAGGATGGAGTAGTATGCTGATTACAGATATCAGAGTCAGAAGGATTAACGCTGACGGAAGAATGAAGGCAGTTGTTTCAGTAACTTTTGATGACGCATTCGTGGTTCATGACATAAAAATCATCGAAGGCCAGGAAGGCAAACTGTTTACGGCTATGCCCAGCAGAAAGACACCGGACGGAGAATACAAGGACATAGCGCATCCGATTAATTCTACTACAAGAACAATGCTTAACGAGCAGATACTCGCGAAGTATCAGGAAGTATTGGATGAAGAGGCACCGCAGGAACAAGAATTATAGGAAATTTACGGGCCGCGCAGACGCGCGGCCCTTTTTGAATGTCGTTGGTATATTTTTATCCGTCCCCGCCTTCCTTCGTTATATTGTATTGTTGAATACTATCTGTCCGAAGAACCCAAAAGTCGTAGGAGCGGACGACCCCGGCCGCCATTCCTAATCCACATCCGGCTGGCCGTAATCGTACACCCCTTTCAGATTTTCCTGCTCGTCATGTGTCACTATGGCCTGCTGCTGCACTCCGGTGCAGTCGGTCGCCGACGAGGCACCGCCCATATCGAATTTATCGTCCGCTCTTTTTTTTTTGCTTTTCTTTTTTATTCCGTTTTTTGTGTTATTTATCCATGTGTTTTCGTTTTTCAAGATAATACCGCCTTTCTTTTTATAATAAAGTTTTGCTACATATATTATTGATTCGTTTAATATAATTAAACAGGTAAATTTTTTATTGTGTTTTTTACCAATTTTCAGACCCAAAATTTTATAAAAAAAACATTGAATTATTTTCCCGGATTTGATATAATGATTTGTGTAAAATTAATATTATTTTAAAAAGTATTTATAAAAATTTATAAAAAAAGCCTAATTTTGATTCAAAATCAGGCCTTATCCTGTTTGTTACGGGAAAAAATTGAAAGGAGCGATTAATTTGATTAAAGGAAATGTAGTTGTCGGCCAGTCGGGAGGTCCCACCTCGGTTATCAACTCCAGTCTGGTCGGCGTATTCAAGGCCGCGAAGGACGCGGGCGTTGAAAAGATTTACGGTATGCGCAACGGAATTGAGGGATTCCTCAACAAAAAGGTCATCGATATGTCCGACTATGTGAAGAACGAGCTGGACATCGAGCTTTTGAAGAGAACCCCCTCGTCATTCTTGGGCACCTGCCGTTTTAAGCTGCCCGACGTTGAGGAGAGCGAGTCCACATACAGCCTGCTGTTCAACAACATGAACGAGCTCAACATCAAGTATTTCTTCTATATCGGCGGAAACGACTCGATGGACACGATCAAAAAGCTTTCAAACTACGCCGAGCAGATCGGCAGCGATATCAAGTTCATGGGCGTTCCCAAAACGATCGACAATGATTTGGCGGTAACAGACCACACACCGGGCTACGGCAGCGCGGCAAAATACATAGCTTCGGCTATGAAAGAGATCATCCGCGACGTTAACACCTACCCCACAGAGTCGGTTACGATCGTAGAGATAATGGGAAGAAACGCGGGCTGGCTCACAGCGGCGGCGGCTCTCTCGAAGGCCGAGGACTGCTGCGGTCCCGACCTGATCTATCTCCCCGAGGTAGTATTCGACTATGACAAATTTATCGAGAAGGTAAAAGAAATCAAAAAGAAAAAGACCGCCGTTATTATTGCGGTTTCCGAGGGCATAAAGCTGGCTAACGGCAAATATGTCTGCGAGGATAACAAGCAGGCCACATTCGAGGATTCCTTCGGCCACAAGTCGCTGGGCGGCACCGCCCTCTACTTAGCCGACCTCATCGGCGCCAAGCTGGGCATCAAGTCGAGAGGTATCGTGTTCAGCACGCTGCAGCGCTGCGCTTCCCATATCGTTTCAAGACGCGATATAACCGAGGCGTTTATGGCGGGCAGCGAGGCAGCTCAGGCGGCGTTCAACGGAGAGACCGGCAAGATGATAATCTTCACCAGGACCTCCAACGAGCCCTACAACATCACCACATCGACCTATGACGTCAACAAGATCGCCAACATCGAGAAGGTTGTTCCCGATGAGTGGATAATCAACGACGGCACATATGTTTCGGACGATTTTATCGCCTACTGCCGCCCGCTGATAATCGGCGAGCTGATCCCCTTCATGGTAGACGGCCTGCCCAGACACCTGTATCTCGACTAAGCATTTCTTTTAAAAAAGAAACGCTTAACCAAAGAAAAAAAGCTCCGCCACGGCGGAGCTTTATAATTATGGCTCCCGCAAAACGCCAACGCAGCGCGTTTCTATTAAGGAAGCTCTTAGTCAAAATCGCAAGCGATTTTGAAAGGTAGCTTTGAACCCGCAAGCAAGCTTGCTGATTAGGGAAAAGCGGAAAATCAACCGCATAAAAAAGAAAGTCATGCTCTGCATGACTTTCGCAAAGAAGCGGTTGATTTTCCGCTGGCGCGCCTGGAGGGATTCGAACCCCCGACCTAACGGTTCGTAGCCGTTCACTCTATCCAGCTGAGCTACAGGCGCGAATTTTTCGAACTAAATTATTATACCATTTTTTTTTAATTAAATCAAGCGCAAATTATAAAAATCTCTTTTTATAAATTATACAATTTTTTATTTAAAATTAATCTTTTGTTCATGAATTTTTAACAATGATGTGCTATTATGGTACCGTAAGTTAAAAGTAACGCTTTTTCTTTACAAGGCAACCTAAATTTCAGACGGAAAGGAGTGAAAAAATCATGCTTTGCGACGTTGAAAGCGGCAATATTACCAAGCTTTTGGCGATACTTACCGAACAGAATGAAACAGATATTGAAAAAATGCTTATGAACGGAATCAACCCGGCGCAGGTTGCCGATTATTACGGAAAACTCGACGAGTTTAACGCGTTTTTCAAAACCAATATTATCTCAAAGCTCAGAGTGTTGGTTGACAATAAAGAAATAACACCCGATTACGCGTACGAGTTTTTCAAACAAACGGTTAACGGCTAAAATTTATTTAATATAAATAAGAGGAAACAAATTGAACAAGATTAACTACCAAAAGGAACTTGATAAAATACTTTTAAACACAAACGGACAGACACTTATGCTCCATAGCTGCTGCGCGCCATGCAGCAGCTATGTTTTGAGTTATCTCAATAAGTATTTTAAAATAACGGTATTATATTATAATCCGAATATAACGGACGAAAACGAGTACGAAAAGCGCAAAGCCGAGCAGATAAGACTGATATCCGAGCTGCCGGCGGAAAATCCGATCGAAATTATTGACTGCGACTATGAGCCGGACAAATTTTTTGAAATATCAAAAGATCTCGAAGATTGTCCCGAGGGCGGCGAACGCTGCTTTAAGTGCTATGAATTAAGGCTTGAAAAAGCGGCGGAGCTTGCGAAAAACCATAATTTTGATTGGTTCTGCACCACTCTTACGATCAGTCCGCTCAAAAACGCGCAAAAAATCAACGAGATCGGAAACGATCTTTCAAAAAAATACGGCGTGAACTTTCTTCCATCGGATTTTAAAAAGAAAGAGGGCTTTAAGCAGTCGATCGAGCTTTCAAAAAAATACAGCCTCTACCGCCAAAACTACTGCGGCTGCGTCTACTCAAAAAATCAAAAGTAAAAAATCCCCTTTGTCGGTTGACAAAGGGAAAAATTAATGTTATAATAAATTTAATAAAAGGCACCGCAAACGCGGTTACAGCCAAAGAAAACTAATTTTTATATGTAGTCGTCCTTGGCAGAGGGCGGCTACACTGCTTTTATCGTGAATATCACGAGAAACAATATTGTTAAAAATATTATTCTTAAAAATTGTTTCACAGCGCATAACCTCCTTTATATAAACTCTTGAAATAAATCAAATTTATATTTGGGAAGTCACCTCCCTTCTATAAAAAGATAGGGATGGCTGTAACCGCTCTACTTTGCCTTTTTATTAACTTATCAAACATCGGTAATATAATAACATAATTTTGCAATTTTTTCAAATTACATTATTATATTTTATTTTATTATAGTCTCTCCGCCCATGTAGGGAATGAGCGCCTCGGGGATCGTCACGGTGCCGTCGGCGTTTTGATAATTTTCAAGTATCGCCGCGGTCGTTCTGCCGATTGCCACTCCGCTGCCGTTTAAAGTGTGAACATACTGCGCCTTTTCTTTGGGCGAATTTTTAAACTTTATATTTGCGCGGCGCGCCTGGAAGTCCATGCAGTTTGAGCAGGACGAGATCTCAACGTATCTGCCGTAGCTTGGCATCCAAACCTCTATATCATAGGTCTTTGCGGACGAAAATCCCATATCTCCGGTCGACAGACATACCACTCTGTACGGCAGGCCGAGACCCTGAAGTACCTTTTCGGCCTCGTTTGTCATTTCCTCAAGCTCGTCAAACGAGGTTTCGGGCTTTGAAAATTTAACCAGCTCAACCTTATTAAACTGATGCTGACGGATAAGACCTCTGGTGTCGCGGCCCGCGCTTCCCGCCTCGGCTCTGAAACAGGCGGTGTAGGCGCAGTATTTGAGCGGCAGCTTATCGCCGTCGATTATTTCTCCGCTGTACATATTTGTCACAGGAACCTCAGCTGTCGGCACCAGGAAATAGTCGGTGTCCGTTACCTTAAAGGCGTCCTCTTCAAATTTCGGCAGCTGGCCCGTTCCCACCATGCTCTTTCTGCTTACCATAAACGGCGTGAACACCTCACTGTAGCCATTTTTGCCGTGAGTGTCGAGATAATAATTGATTATCGCTCTCTCAAGGCGCGCACCCATATTCTTATAAACATGGAACCTGGCGCCGGTTATTTTGGCAGCGGTCTCTGGATCGAGAATATCCAGATCCTTGCCTATATCCCAATGCGACTTTGGATCAAAATCAAATTCTCTGGGCGTCGAATATCTGCGAACCTCGACATTTTGCTCGTCGCTTTCTCCGATCGGCACGCTCGAGTCGGGTATATTCGGTATTGTCAGAACTATATTCTTTATTTTTTCATTGATCTGTCTTACCTTTTCATCGTCCTGTTTTATGCTGTCGGAAAGCTCTCTCATCTGAGTGAAAATCTCGGTCGTGTCCTTTCCTTCCTTTTTATATACGGGTATCTGCTTTGAAACGGAATTCTGCTGCGCCTTCTTTTGTTCCACGTTAAACAATAACGAGCGGCGCTCCGCGTCAAGCTCAAGAAGTCCGTCTATGTCTATATCCTTCGAGTTTCTGTTTTTAAGCGCTTCCTTTACTCTTTCCGTTTCGTTTCTGATTATTTTCATATCTAACATAATATTTCCTCCAAATTTTTAATTCTCATTTTTATTCGCCGATATTCAATATCTCACACAGCGCCGAATAATAAGCCAAAGTATTTTCATCAAACGCGGACGCGTCGATCGCCTGAATTTTTGCTTTGGCCTCATCCTCTTTTCCGGCTGTTATAAGATTTTTTATCTCGGTCAATTGATTTTGCTGCTCAGTCATCACGGCGTAAGCCGAAGCCGCCGTTTCATTTTCCTGAATCTGCTTATTTAAATTATAATTTTCATCCTTAAGCCGAACCAGCTCATTTTGAATCGTCTCGTTTGTTCTTTGTGTCTCACTGATTCTGTCATCAATTTCATTTTCGCGATTATCCGCCATGGCCGCGAATAAAATAATTATAATCACACATATAATCATAATTACGGCGTAGCTGAAAATGTTTCTCTGTTTTTTATCCGATTTTTTATTTTCGTCGCTCAATTTTTCACCTTCTTAAATTTTCTTAAAAAGTTGTTTTTCTTATATGCCTCAAAAACAGCCTTAAAATCAATTTGACGCGATTTTAATATGCTATCATTACAAACAGTCCAAATTGATTAAATTGACCCTTTTTTTAAGGCGCCGTTTTTTATAAAATATACTAGATTTAATATATTTTATTTTTTTAATTCAAATAATATTCTTTCAAGATCCTCTTTCGAATAATACTCGATCTCAATTTTTCCTTTGCCGGCGCCCTCGGAAATTTTGACTTTAGTCCCGAATTTTGATCCGAGTGATGTTTCAACTTCTTCAAAATATTTTTTCATCATTCCAGAAATCTTTTTACCGGGTTTTTTTATTTTTGTTTTTCCGAGCTCGGAAACCATTTTTTCAACCTGACGCACATTAAGTCCTTTTTCAATTACTATATCTGCGATTTCAGTCTGTTTTTCGGGGTCGGTTACCGAAAGTATAGCTCTGGCGTGGCCCTGGCTTATTTTTCCGTCGATCACAAATTTTTTTACTTCATCGCACAGATTATTCAGGCGCAGAGAATTTGCCACCGCGCTGCGGCTTTTTCCGACGCGCTCGGCGACTTCCTCCTGCGTAAGTCCGAAAGCGCTCATCAGGCTTTTATATCCTTCCGCTTCCTCTATCGGATTGAGATTTTCGCGCTGAAGATTTTCAATCAGTGCTATCTCCATCACGGTGTCGTTTTCGAAATCCTTGACAATGCACGGAATTTCTTTAAGTCCCGCCATTTTCGCCGCTCTCCAGCGTCTTTCGCCAGCGACGATCATATATGTTGAATTTTCTTTTTTCTTAACAAGAATTGGCTGAACTATCCCGTGATTTTTTATCGAGTTGCTTAAAATCTCGAGCTTTTCCTTATCAAAATTTTTTCTGGGCTGATTTTTATTCGGCTCGATATCGCGTATTCTTATATTTTTAATACTGCTTTCGTCTATTTCTTCATTTAAATCTTTAAAAATGTCTATATTTTCTCCGTCATCATTGAAATCCATATCCGAAAACAGCACACCGATACCTTTTCCCATAACTTTTCTCGATGCCATTGTTTCACTTCCTTAATTCAATGTTTCACGTAAAACATTATTTATTTTTCTTTATTATTTCCGCCGCGAGTTTTTTATAGCTTTCGGCGCCTTTTGAGTTTTTGTCATATTCTATAGCCGGCATGCCGAAGCTCGGAGCCTCGGAAAGACGGACATTTCTGGGTATTACCGTTTTAAACACAGTGGAAGAAAAATATTTTCTCACTTCCTCCACTACCTGGATCGCGAGATTTGTGCGCTTATCAAACATCGTCAGCAAAACGCCCTCTATCATAAGATTTTTATTTATCGTCCGTTTAACGTTCTTAATTGTTTTAGTAAGCTGAGAAAGTCCCTCAAGAGCGTAATATTCGCACTGTATCGGCATTATCACGCTGTCGCAGGCGGCAAACGCGTTTAATGTTATAAGACCAAGAGACGGCGGACAATCAATGATTATAAAATCATAATCATCTTTTATTTTTGAAAGTTGCTCTTTTAATCTGAATTCGCGCCTCTCCTTACCGCTGAGTTCAATATCCGCGCCGGCCAGATTCAAATCTCCCGGAGTTATCCAAAGATTTTTATATTCGGTTTTCACAACGGCCTTTTCAACAGGCTCGTCCCCCACAATAAAATCATAGCTTGTATACTCCGCGTCCTTTCCGTTTACGCCAAGACCGCTGGTTGCGTTCGCCTGAGGGTCAATGTCAATAAGCAGCGTTTTTTTATTTCTAAGTCCCAAACAAGCACATAAATTAATCGCCGTGGTTGTTTTTCCCACGCCGCCTTTTTGATTTGCGATAGCTATAATTTTACCCATATTTTTATACCGTCCTTTTCAATATTACCATTATAACACATTTCAAAGTATTTTCAATAGTTTTTTAAAAATTTGTTTCATATGAAACATTATTTGACAATTATTTTAAGGAATCGTAAAATTTTTTTAGAGCCTTATATCTGTGGCTTATAGTATTTTTAACATCTTCTCCGAGCTCCGCCAAGGTTTTTTCATATTCCTTATAATAAAACACAGGATCATACCCAAAACCCGATATTCCTCTTCTTTCATCCAAAATAAATCCCGAACACTCGCCTCTGAAATATTTGATATTATCGGCGGAATTTTCAATAAAAGCAATAACGCACACAAATTTAGCGGCGCGTTTTTCAAAAGGAACGTTTTTAAGCTCGGATAATAATTTATCTATATTTTCGCTGTCCGAAGCGTTTTCTCCGGCAAATCTGGCGGTATGAACTCCGGGCGCGCCGCCGAGATGTTCCACACAAAGCCCGCTGTCGTCTGCTATAACCGGCATATTGATCTCATTAAAAACCGAAACAGCTTTTTTAGCGGCATTTTCTTCGAATGTATTTCCGTCCTCAATAATTTCAAAATTTGAAAGTCCCGCTTCATACATGGTTTTAATCTCAAAGTTCGAGCCGAGAATTTTTTTTATTTCCTCGGCCTTATGTTTATTTTGACTTGCAAGCACAAATGTTTTCATATTTTTATATCTCCCCGATTATTTAAATAAATGATTTGAAAGTTCCGCCAGCTGCCCTATATCAAATTTTTCACCGCGAATTTTTAAGTCAAGGTTCATAGCTTTAAGCGCGTTCTCAATCTGAGATTTATCGCAGTTTATAAAAGGACTTCCCGACAGAGAATTAACCAATGTTTTTCTGCGCTGCGAAAAAATCGATTTAACCGTTTTAAAAAACATTTCTTTGTTATTTACATGATACGGCGGATTTTCGTAAACATTTAATTTTATTACGACCGAGTTGACCTTCGGCTGCGGAGTAAAGCAGTGCGGCGGCGCATGACAAATTATTTCCGGCGAAGCGTAAAATCCGACGCCGACTGTCAGTGCCCCGTAATCCTTGGTTCCGGGCCTTGCGTATATGCGGTCGGCGACCTCTTTTTGTATCATCAGTATCATTGACTCAACGTTAAATCCGCCCTCAAACATATTCATAATGATAGGTGTGGTTATATAATAAGGCAGATTTGCGGCGACGATAAATTTTTCGCTTCCGAAATATTCATCCGTCAATTTTTTCAAATCAATTTTCATAATATCATCATTTATTAAGGTAAAATTATTAAATTCGGATAAATTATGCTCAAGTATGGGAACAAGAGCGTTGTCAATTTCAATCACAACTACTTTTTTTGCGCGCTTACATAATTCATAAGTCAAAGTTCCCGCGCCCGGCCCGATTTCCAAAACGTTAGTATTTTTATTAATATTCGAATTATCAATAATTTTGTCAAGTATATTCTTATCAATCAAAAAATTCTGACCGAGCGTTTTTGAAAAATGAAAGCCGAATTTTTCAAGCAGCGGCATAAGCTCCGATTTGTTATATAATTTCATAATATTTTACCTCAATAAATAATTTTAAATGATTATAACACAAAAGATAAATATATACAAGAAAAAAATTAGACCTCCCTCTCCGCCGCCTCCGGCGGCATAATTAAAAAAACTTAGCAATTGTAATCAACCTAACCCCTCTCAGTCAGCTTCGCTGACAGCTCTCCCCAAATGGAGAGCCGGGCGGATATTATCCGCCCCTACAAATATTTTTTGTAAAATGCCGCATATAAGGGCTCCCACAAAACGCCAGCGCAGCGCGCTTTGTGGGAAAAAGGAGCGGTCGCGGCTCAAAAAAGAAGTCACTGCTTGCAGTGACTTCGTAAAAACGCCGCGTACCGCGACGTGGTGGAGCATAGGGGATTCGAACCCCTGACCCCAACACTGCCAGTGTTGTGCGCTCCCAGCTGCGCTAATGCCCCGGATAATAAAAAATGTGGTTGCGGGGGAGGGATTTGAACCCCCGACCTTCGGGTTATGAGCCCGACGAGCTACCGAACTGCTCCACCCCGCGATATATGAATGGTGCCGGAGACCGGAATCGAACCGGTACGGGAAATTAATCCCACGGGATTTTAAGTCCCGGGCGTCTGCCAGTTCCGCCACTCCGGCACATGTTACCAACACAGCTTAGATATTATAACACTCAAAAAGCCCATTGTCAAGGGATTTTTTGAATTTATTTATAAAATTTTGAATAATGGATTGTAACGAATTTTTAACTTGATAAAAACTTTATATTGTGATATTATTTTTATAAGATGTTTAATAATTTAATAAACGGCGGTGTAAAGCGGTATAGCTTCCGAATTTCATATAGGTGAATGCTTATATGAAACATAAAGGAGGTATTGCTTATGAAGAACGTATTAAAAACATTACTTATAATGTTTATCATACTGATTCTGTTCGCAATTTTTCCGAACAAAGTAATATAACCGCTTCACGTGGTCATTAAAAGCGGTTATATTATAACCAAATTTGGGGCTATACCGCGTTTGCGGTGCCGTTTTATTAAATTAATTATAACATCTGATCCCCCTTTTTGTCAAGGGGGATTTTAATTTATATTAAAATTTATATTTATTTATTATTTAAATATTTTGTCGAAATTTGTTTTAAAGTTTTTATTTACTTATGTTGCGGGCTGTGATATAATAAGAATTGCCAGTTTATTATTAATATTTTTTATTTGTACAGTATGTTTTTTTGTTTCGGCAAAAATGCATGCTCTGCTTCACATACTGTGCGGTAAAAAATAATAATAATCTGGCGATTATGAGCATAGCGTTTTTGGGCGCGGCGCTATGCTTCGCGCCTTTTTATTTTACTTAAATTTACGGAGGTATTATTATGATCGTCAAAATTGATTCTATAGGAAGAATAACCGTTCCAAAAAAATATAGGGATGAGTTTAACCTAAAGCCTGATTCCGAGGCCAATATGCTGCCGCTGCCCGACGGGATCGGAGTATCGCTGTTCAGACTGACGCCGAGATGCGCCAACTGCGGCGAAGAGGAGGGGCTTGAGAAATTTGATAATATATCGCTTTGTGAAAATTGCAGGAAGATTTTAAAGTATGCAATTAAGTAACGTAGTAATTAAAAAATAATAATTAGGATCCCCCCTCAGTCGGACAATGCCCGACAGCATTAAGGAAGCTCTTGGTCAAAATTGCAAGCAATTTTGAAAGATAGCTTTGAACCCGCAAGCAAGCTTGCTGATTATCCCCAAGGGGCGAGCCAAACTTCCCCGGCGATCGTGTCATGCAAAATACCGTAGGGGCGGATATTATCCGCCTTTTTTATTTACTAGTTCCTATTTCCTAGTTTCTACGTTGGCAACTCATCAGCCGCCTTCGGCGGCAGCTTCACCTCAAAGGGGAGCCTTTTATATTTATATAATAATATATATTTTATTTATTTTTGTTGCGGGAGTTGTTGTTGGGGCGGTGGGAAATGTATAAAACTCGGTTCGGACTTATTTTAACTTAAATTTAACGGGTTTATAACGGGTTTGTAAATTAAATTTAATATTAACATTTTATACCGGTTTTGAGTGATTGAAAAATTTTCCACATGTTATAAACAGTTTATTAATGGTTAAAGTGTTAATATTTGTTTTTTAAAAAGTCTGTTATAATAAAAACCGTCCAGATTGTGCCGAGGGCTCCCATCACGAAGTACAGATTTTTGACTAAGTACGAAAAGCCGAGGCGGGACAGAGGAAGAAGAGCGGCGAAAATTATTATTGAGTAAAGACCTCTCTTCAGGGCGGAATAGGGTTTAAAATATGAAAGTATTCCGTAGCCTTCGGACACGGCGGTGGTGAATATAGAAAAAATGAGGCAGAGGGAATATATATCCTCAAAATTGCTGTTTATTGCTCCGGCCAGCTTTTTTAACGGAAAACTCTCGTACCACAGAGTTTTGAAGTTTAATTTAACGGCCAGCCAGACAAGAAAAATCAGAAGGCCTATAATAAATCCGGCGGCCGCCGAGCCGATAATTATATTCTTTTTTGATTTTATAGTTTTTGAAAGGGGAGACAGCACCGACGCGGCTGTCAGAGTATTATAGCTCACGTAAAAAACCGACATAAGCAATATGTTTCGGTCAAAGCCCATAAAAAAATCTCTCGGATTAAAGGCCGGACTGTAAATTTTTGAGAGTATGGAAAAAAGACATATTACGGTGACGGTCAAAATAATTATAGGAACAAGTATTATATTAACGGCAGCGATGCCTCTGATATCAAAAATAAATACCGCGGCGCATAAAAGAGCCAATATGATCGAACCCGAAAGCTTGTTTATTTCAAATTTCGCGCTTATTATCTCTCCGAAGGAGGAGAGCATCACAACAAGTCCGACGGCGAGATCGGCGAAAATGAGGGCCAGAAACAGCTTTTGAAGTATTTTTGAGTATGAAAAGGTATGGCAGACATAGTCTTTTATATTATATAAATTGTAATTAGCGGATCTTTTGAGTATAATATAGCAGATAAAGGCGAACAGCAGCGACGCCAGAACGATTCCGCCGTAGTCGGAATTTGAGAAGAAATTGAAATATTCGCATATTTCGCGTCCCGAGGCGAAGCCCGCGCCGATTATTAATCCTATGTAAACAAAAATAATTTTTAAGCTGTCCATAAATTTACCTCATTATATTGTATGTTTTGATTTATATGTTACTATATATTGAGGACAAGTTTTTTATGTTAATTTTATTCAAAATTTTTCTAAAAAAATTGTTGACAACTTGAAAAAAATGTGTTAGTATAGATATTGCCTCTTTGGAGGCTTTATTTGTGTTTTAGAATTTGAGGTGAAATTATGCAAACAAAGATTACGCTGGCTTGCACCGAGTGCAAACAGAGAAATTACGACACTACTAAAAACAAGCAGAACTGCCCTGACAGGATCGAAATGAAAAAGTATTGCAGATTCTGCAGAAAGCACACTGTTCACAGAGAAACGAAGTAATTATTGAGGTGTAGAAAATGGAAAAAACAAAAATGAGCTTTTTTCAGAGAATAGCAAAATATGTGAGAGAAGTTAAAGCCGAGATGAAAAAGGTCGTTTGGCCCACTTTCAAAAAGATACGGCAGAACACTCTTGTTGTTATGCTCTATGTTCTTATTGTCGGCATAGTTATCTGGGTTTTGGACGCTCTGTTTACATGGGGAATATCGTTTATAATCAACAGATAAAAGTAAGGTGATATTTTATGGCAGACAATAAAGCTAAATGGTATGTCGCCCATACTTATTCGGGATATGAGAACAAGGTAATGGACGATATTTTAAAGACCGTTGAGAACCGCGGTATGGAAGATGTTATCCAGGATGTCAAGGTGCCGATGGAAGAGGTAATCGAGATAAAGGATAATAAGAAAAAGGTTACCGAGCGCAAGATATTTCCCAGCTATGTTATGGTAAAGATGATAATGAACGACCAGAGCTGGTACGTGGTGCGCAACTGCCGCGGAGTGACGGGATTTGTCGGCCCGGGTTCAAAGCCCGTGGCGCTCACCGATGAGGAGATCGAAAAAATGGGTCTTGAGCACAAGACCGTTAAGCTTGACTTTGAGGTGGGAGACAGCATCAGGGTCAAGTACGGAGCTCTCGAGGGATTTTTGGGAGTTATCAATGAGATCAACCTTGAAAAGAAAAAGGTTAAGGTTAAGGTTTCGATGTTCGGCAGAGACACCGACGTTGAGCTTGAATTTAATCAGATAGAATCAATTGCATAAATTTGTTACCCACACGGATATTTTTCCGTTTATATATGCCTGATCTTATCAGGCCTGTGGGAGGGCGTATGCCCGATAATACCACAAATGTAACCGCTTATCAAACATAATGATCAGTGTTTACAAAAGTGTACAAGGAGGTGTATTCACATGGCACAGAAAATCACAGGTTATATTAAGCTGCAGATCCCCGCGGGACAGGCTACACCGGCTCCCCCCGTTGGTCCGGCTCTCGGTCAGCACGGCGTGAACATTATGGAGTTCACAAAGCAGTTTAATGAAAAGACAAGAGCCGATATGGGTACTATTATACCGGTAGTTATCACGGTATATCAGGACAGATCGTTCTCTTTCATCACCAAAACTCCGCCGGCTCCGGTTCTTATAAAGAAGGCCTGCGGCATTGAAAAGGGTTCGGGAGTTCCCAACAAGACCAAGGTGGCTCAGATATCAAAAGACGCTCTTAAGGAGATAGCCGAGAAAAAGATGCCCGATCTGAACGCGGCGTCGGTCGAGGCGGCAATGTCCATGATAGCCGGAACTGCCCGATCGATGGGCATAACGGTAGCGGAGTAAGCTTATTAGTAAAGTGGGAGGAATTTTTAATTCTGCGTAACCACGAAGGAGGATTTATTTTATGAAGAAAGGTAAAAAATATCAGGACGCGGCAAAGCTCATTGAAAAGGGCAAGCTGTATGATCCCGATGAGGCGCTTAAGCTGGTTTGCAAGACGGCTACCGCTAAGTTTGACGAGACTATCGAGCTTCACGCAAAGCTGGGAGTTGACTCAAGACACGCGGATCAGCAGGTAAGAGGAGCGGTCGTTCTCCCCAACGGAACCGGTAAGGACGTTAAAGTCCTCGTGTTCGCCCGCGACGATAAGGCCGAGGCCGCGAAAGAGGCAGGCGCCGATTTTGTAGGAGCCGAGGATATGGCTCAAAAGATCCAGACGGAAAACTGGTTTGGTTTCGATGTTGCCATCGCAAGCCCCGATATGATGGGCGTTGTCGGCAGGATCGGTAGAATACTCGGTCCTAAGGGACTTATGCCTAACCCCAAGGCCGGTACCGTTACTCCCGATGTGGCGAAAGCCGTTCAGGAGGCTAAGGCCGGTAAGATCGAGTACAGACTGGATAAGGCGAATATTATCCACTGTCCCATAGGCAAGGCTTCATTCGGCCCCGATAAGCTCATGGAAAACTTTAAGGTTCTGATGAGTGCTATCATAAAGGCGAAGCCCGCGGCGGCAAAAGGTATTTATTTAAGGTCGGTAACTATCGCGTCGACGATGGGCCCCGGCGTTAAAATTGCCGCGAACAGATTAGAAGCTTAGTATTGACAAATAATAATTTTTGTGTTAAAATAATTATTTGTTAAGATATTTTTCCGCAGACAGCAGGGGGTAAAGCCGCAAAAGCGGCGTGAGCCGTAAGTCCTGCCGAGGATGATATATATTATTGTTATACGCGTAATATTATCCCTCGTTTTGTTTGCGAGGGATTTTTTACGGAAGGAGGATATAAATTCATGCCAAGCGCAAAAATATTGGAAAGCAAAAAGGCAATGGTCCAGAAGCTGGTTGAGAGACTGAATAATTCTCAGGCGGGCGTGCTCGCTGATTACAGAGGTCTCACGGTCGATCAGGATACCGAACTCAGACGCAAGCTCCGCGAGGCGAATGTTGAATATACGGTAATCAAAAACAGTATTATACATTTTGCGGTAAAAGAAGCCGGACTTGAGGGACTTGACAGCATTTTGGAAGGACCCACGGCTCTCGCCACATGCAGCGACGACGTTGTGTCGCCCGCGAAGGTTCTCTGCGATTTCGCAAAGAAAAACGATCAGCTTGAAATTAAGGGCGGATTTGTGGAAGGCGCGGTTATCTCGATTGATGAGGTAAAGAAATACGCTTCTATCCCCTCAAAGGATGTTCTTATTTCCAAGATGATGGGATCTATGCTCTCGCCGATCGGCGCTCTTGCCCGCGCTCTGCAGGCTATGGCCGACAAGGCGTCCGAAGCCGGCGTTGAGAAAATGACGGATATCGTTGCTCCCGCGGCTGAAGAAGCACTCGCGGCCGAGACAACGGCGGAAGAGGCGCCCGCAGAGGAAGCGTCCGCGGCCGATGAGGCTCCCGCTGAATAAGCACCCGCCGCGGAATAAGCGGCATTTGCCCGAAATTATGAAGGGCACAAAAATTTGAAAAGTAATCTTAAAATTTTAAAAAATGGAGGATAAAAAAATGGCAGATATAACAAAAATTCTTGATGAAATCAAAGAGTTAACTCTGGTTGAGGTTAATGATCTGGTAAAGGCTCTGGAAGAAGAGTTCGGCGTAAGCGCTGCTGCTCCCGTTATGATGGCAGGCGGCGGCGGTGAAGGCGGCGCGGCTGAGGCTGAGCAGACAGAATTCGACGTAATTCTGGCAGGCGCGGGCGCTCAGAAGATCAAGGTTATCAAGGTTGTCCGCGAGATCACAAGTCTTGGTCTGGCTGATGCCAAGAAGCTGGTTGACGGTGCTCCCAATCCCGTTAAGGAAGGCGTTTCCAAGGAAGAGGCCGAGGAGATCAAGACCAAGCTCGAAGAGGTTGGCGCACAGGTTGAACTCAAATAAGTTTGATTTTAAAAAGCGGGGCTGCACAGCGCAGTCCCGTTTTTATAACGGTTATTTCGGAGGTTGTTATGAAAATTGTTATACAGCGGGTTTTGAACTCGTCGGTCGAGGTCGAAAATAAAATCGTTGGAAAAATAGGAAGAGGCTTTTTGATCCTGCTCGGAATTTCAAACGACGATACCAAAGAAAAGATCGAAAAAGCCGCGCAAAAAATATCAAGGCTCAGAATTTTTTCGGATGAAAACGGAAAAACTAATCTTTCGATAAATGATATAGGAGGAGAAATTCTGGTCGTGTCGCAGTTTACGCTCTATGCCGACTGCCGAAAGGGCAACCGTCCCAGCTTTATAAACGCCGGAGTTCCAAACCGCGCGGAAGATCTCTATGAATATTTTATAGAATATTCAAAAAAGCTTTTTAATAAAGTTGAGCACGGTATATTCGGCGCGGATATGAAAGTAAGTCTCACAAACGACGGGCCCTTTACCGTGATTTTGGAGGACGGAAACGGAATATAAATATATATTTATGCCTTTCCCTCAAGGGGAAAGGCATAGGTGTAGTATTTTAATCGATTTTTTTGTTTGCAATCGATTTTCTTACGAGTTCTATTATATTGACGTTGCCCATGGTGCCGCTGACGGTGATCCTTGTCAGATTCATAACGCCGTCGCGCGGTATGTTGACCTCATAATCAATATCGGTGGCGTCGTCTCCCACCAGACATTGAGCTTTGAATCCCGCTTTTTTTGAAGCCTGTATGGCTTCGTCGGAATATGAACCGTACGGATAGGCTATCATGTCGCAGGTTTTGCCCAGATGCTTTTCTATTTGATATTTTGATTTTCTGAGTTCATAATTGACCGTGTCGATATCAAGCTGCCCCAGCTTCACATGGTCGTTTGTGTGAGACTCAATATCTATCAGGCCGCTGTCCTGCATTTCCTTGGCCTGCTCCCAGGTAAAATGCGAATAATTGACTTTGCCGTCGCCGCTTTTTTCTCCCACCGTGTCGGTCACGATAAATATTGTGGCGGGAATCTCCAGCTTTTTGAGTATTGGATAGGCGACCTCGTAATTTGAAAGGTACCCGTCGTCAAAGGTGACTATTATCGGGTCGGTCGGAAGCGTTTTTGAGCCGTCGGTGCAATTTACAAAATCCACATATTCTCTGAGACTTATCGGCGTGTACTGCGTTTTTATGGCGGTCATGTGCAGATTAAAGTCTCTGGGCGAGATAATTGAGATGGCGTTTGTCAAATTAAAGTCGTCCGAGATGTGATGATATAAAAGTATAGGCACCTTCACGGTTTCCGCTTCGGGTGTTCCCGCTCTCACAAAATCGGGTTTGGGAGTTTGTGTCGCCGCGGGCGTGTTTGACGGCTGTTCCGTAGATTGATTTTCGGATTCGGGCGAGGCGTTCGGGTCCGCCGTCGGCTCGGGAGTCACTCCCGCGGGTCTCGCGGTCGGGCGCGGAGTGGGAGAGGGCTTTTCGGTCGGCGCCGTCGTCGGTGTCGCGTTGGCTTGATTCAGCCAGGCGGGCACGCCTTGATTGTCGGATCTTGGAGCCGGTTCCTCGGTGCTCTTTGGAGCGAAGCCCGCAAAGATCGAAACGGTAAGAACCGAGGCGATTATTAATGTTAATTTTTTCATTATCATTCTCCTGTAAATTATCTGAACATTTTTTCTATTACCGCTATCAGCTCGTCATTATTTTTGGAGCCGATAACGTATCTCAAAAGACTTTCGATAACATCGGGCGAATTCTGGCCCATCAGCGCGCGGCGGACTCTGTATATCGCTTCCTTTTCGCGCTGGGTGAGCAGCAGTTCTTCTTTTCGCGTGCCCGATTTCTGAAGGTCGATCGCGGGGAATATCCTGCGCTCCTGGAGCTTTCTGTCAAGATGCACCTCCATATTTCCGGTGCCTTTGAATTCCTCGAATATAACGTCGTCCATGCGGCTGCCGGTCTCTATCAAAGCTGTGGCGAGGATAGTTAAACTTCCGCCTTCCTCTATGTTTCGGGCGGCGCCGAAAAATCTTTTCGGCTTGTAAAGCGAGCCCGGGTCAAGTCCGCCGGAAAGCGTCCTGCCGGTGGGCGCGATAGTCAGATTGTAAGCCCTCGCGAGGCGGGTTATGCTGTCGAGCAGGATAACCACGTCTTTTTTGTGCTCAACCAGACGCTTTGCGCGCTCGAGCACGATCTCCGCGACCTTTGTGTGATTCTCGGGCTCCTCGTCAAAGGTTGAGAATATAACGTCGCCTTTGATGCTGCGCTGCATGTCGGTGACTTCCTCGGGCCTTTCGTCGATAAGCAGCACAATGAGCTGGACCTCGGGATTGTTTTTTGTTATGCTGTTGGCTATATTTTTGAGGATCGTGGTCTTTCCGGCCTTCGGAGGCGCGACTATTATTCCTCTCTGGCCCTTGCCTATCGGCGCGATCAAATCAATTAACCGCATGGAATAATCCGTTCTCTGGGTCTCAAGCCTTATTCTCTCGGTGGGATATATCGGGGTCAGGTCCTCAAAGGCTTTTCTGCGCAGCGCGGCGTCCACGCGGTCCCCGTTAACGTACTGAACGTAGAGCAGGGCCTGAAATTTTTCGCCCTCGTGCTGCATTCTGGTGTTTCCGATAATATAATCGCCGGTTTTGAGCCTGAAGCGTTTTATCTGGGCCATGGGCACATAGACGTCGTTCGGGCCGCTCTGATAATTGTTGGAGCGCAGGAATCCGTAGCCTTCCTCCATGATCTCAAGCACGCCTTCCATAAGATTTGATCTGTGCACCGGATCGGTATATTCGATTTCCTGAACTTTTTTCTGATAATACGGCCGTTCAAATTTTTTGACTTCTCCGTCTTTTTTGTCACGGCTCTCGGTTTGGAAAGTTTTCTCTCTTTTTACGGGCAGCGGCGCGGGAGTTTCCTCTTTTTTATCCGCCTGCGGTTTTAAGCTTTCCCGGCTTTTTTCTTTTTCTTTTTCTTTCTCTTTCTCGATATGCTGCTTATACTCTCCGGCCTGGCTTTTCGGAGCGTAATCTAACAGAGGAGGTTTGGAATCCTTTTCGGATTCATTAATTTTCGGTTTATTCTCGGTTTTTTTATCGGAAGGCTGATTTTCTTCCTCAATTTTGTTTTTGTTCAAAAAGTCGTAAACCAATTCCTTGAGCTCTTTCTTTTTATATTTGTATGCGCTCTTTATACCTAAAGTTTTGGCATAATCTCTGAGTTCAAGGATCTTCATACTTTCTATTTTTTGCGAAGTAATGTTCATATATACTCTCCTTTAAATTAAACTTTCGTAATCGGTCGGTGAAATGAGTCCGACGATCGGATTATTTTCGTACATTGTTTTCGTCAGGGTCGATTCCGATATGTATTCTATAACAGCGGGATTTTGTCTCATAGGCGTGATTGCGTATATTAGAGCCAGGACCATATATATAAGCATCACGCTTTCCGCTATCCCCAGAATTACTCCGAAGCCGTGGTCAAAAAAGCTGATAACAGGCAGTTTTGACACTATCCGGAGCAATTTTCCGACTATGGCGATCAGTATTCTGACCGATATAAATATGAGCAAAAAGGTCAGAATATTAATAACCATTGTCGTTAAAAACCCGTTCAGAGCATCGCTTAATGAAACTTGGCCGTTTGCTACCATACTTTTCATATATCCCGGCAAAATTCCCTCACCCAGATCAATACGGTGTTCTTCGGCGTATGAATTATTAAGATCCTTTATTATGTCTCCGATTTTATTCATAAAGCCGAGGTCGATCAGTATGTTTTTTAGAGGCTCATACAGAATATATGCCAGAAATATGCCGACAGCAAACGCCGCCACGCGGTACACCGACTTTAAAAATCCGTTTTTGTATCCGATAAATATAAACAGAATTATTATGCCGGCAGTCAGAATATCTATCAATTTATCATCTTCTTTTTATTTTTTATATATTTAATTTTATTTTTTATTTCATTCTTGTTATGTCCGCGCTGTTTCCTCCCAGAACCAGAACGTTTCTGCCGTTGCCGTAAACGCCGATGCTCATGATGTCATGGTCGATCTCTTTCCTTTTTCTGAGCTTTCCGTTCGAGCTGACGCGCATAACGCTTCTGGAAGTCGAGACAGCAATCGTGTCGCCGCATAAGGACATCTTTTTTATCTGATCGTCCGTGCTGTAAACTCCGGTCAGTTTGCCGGATTTGTTGTAAATTTCAAGCACGGAGCCGCCTCTGTTGCCGCGGCATAAAATTGTGATACTGTTTCCGTCGGTTATATTGTATTTTTCGGCGGATTTTCCGGCAAGGTCGATAACAAATCTCTCGTCTCCGTTTTTGCTGAGCCCGTATATTTTGTTTTGAGCCGCGGCGATAATCCTGTTTCTCTCGTCAAATGTTACGCTTGCAGTCAGAGATTTTTCGCAGACATAGCTTCCGGTCTCTTTTCCGCTCGAAATGCTTATGATATGTATTTTCGAATAGGTCTCGTCCCCGTCGCTCATCATCTGAGCCACCGCTATGGATTTTCCGTCGTTTGATATGTCAAGATCGGTGATATATCCTTCGCCGCTGTTCCATTTAAAGATCTCCTCGCCCTTTCGGTTATATACCACGACAGAGCCTTTGTAGCCTTCCTCGCTGACCGCGGCCGCGACGGTGCCTTTTTTATTTATTTTCGCCGACAGCAGCTCGGTGTTTATGGGATATGAAACGATATTTTTGCCCTTTAGATTGTAGAGATTAAGGCTGCAGTTTCCCTCAAGGTCGGAGAGCAGAATGTATTTTCCGTCTATATCGACCGAGGGATTCGTCAGCGTCAGCGGCACCTCCCATTTATACTGGCCGCGGTTATTGATAAGCTTCATTCCGCTGTGGTTAAAAAGCAGGATGTCGCTGCCGCAGGCGTGCTGCTGATAATCGCCCACGGTATCAAATTCTATTCCCCAATATTGGCGGTACTTCGTGCCCGGCAGCACCGCAAGATTGATGAGGAGCGCAAGAGCTATCGCAAAAACCGCGGCAATGAGACCGAGCCGCACGGCGTTCAGCCGTATGCTCCTGCCGCTTACGGTTATTGTTTTGATGCTGCCTCTGTCAATTTTTGAGACTAAGTTTTTCGCGTCTTTCGCTTTTTGTTTAAAAAAGTCGAAAATCTGAGACAGACTGAATTCTTTGTTGATATCAAATTTCATATTGTTTCATCCCCGTTATATTAAGTTTGATTTCCTAAAGATAAACTTTTTTGAGAAACAGCCCCTGCGGCGGAGCGGTCACTCCGCCCCGTTTTCTGTCTCCGCTTTTAATTATCTCGGGAATATCGTCTTTGTCAATTTTTCCGCAGCCGACGTATATCAGCGTGCCGGTTATTATTCTCACCATGTTGTATAAAAACGCGTCGGCCTCGACAGTCACCTTTATAACGTCTTTAAGATCGGGCACTTTTTCCGCGCCGCAGACCCTGATCGTGCGCACAGTTGTTTTTTGCTGTCCGCCGCACGCCATAAATCCCCTGAAGTCGTGGGTACCTATAAAATGCTTCGTCGCCGCACGCATGTTTTCAAAATTCAAATCGTACGGATAATGCCAGCTGTACCGCCGCAAAAACGGATCGCTGTGTGGCGCGTTGTGTATCAGATAAATGTACCGCTTGCCCTTCGCCGAAAATCGGGCGTTGAAATTTTTTTGCGCGTCCCACGCCTCAAGCGCCGATATGTCTCCGCCCAGGCGGTAGTTCAGCGCATAGGGCAGCTTTTCCGCCGGGATCCTCGTGTTTGACTTAAAGTTCATAACATAGTCAAGGGCGTGGACCCCCGCGTCGGTCCTGCTGCATCCGGTCACACGGATCTTTTCTCCGCAGGTCTCGGACAGAGCGTTTTCAATTGTTTCCTGCACGGTGACGGCGTTCAGCTGAAACTGCCAGCCGTGATAAGCGCCGCCGTCAAACCGCAGGCGCATCGCTATGTTTCTCATATCAAAAACTTCCAAACGTTATATTTAGCAAAATTATCACAGCCAAAAGTGCGGCCGCGTATACCCAGCCCAAAAAGTCAACTTTGCCGAATTTGAGTTCATAAAGGCGCGTCCTGCCCTCGCCGCCTCTGTAGCAGCGGCACTCCATGGCGGTCGCCAGCTCGTCGGCCCTGCGGAAAGCGCTGATAAACAGCGGCACCAGTATCGGCACCATGGCCTTCGCGCGGGCGAATATGTTTCCGCTGTCGATCGACGCGCCTCTGGCGGACTGGGCCTTCATGATCTTGTCGGTCTCGTCCAGCAGCGTCGGTATAAAGCGGAGCGCTATCGTCATCATCATCGCGATCTCGTGGGCCGGCAGGTGTATTTTTTTAAAGGGCGAAAGCAGCCGTTCCATGCCGTCGGTCAGCGCAATGGGCGACGTTGTCAGCGTAAGCAGCGAGGTCCCGAGTATCAGAAATATCAGTCTCAGCACCATAAACGCCGCGAACCGTACGCCCTCGCGGGTGATCTTCAGAAATCCCATGCTCCAGATAACCTCGCCGCTTGTCAGGAACAGATTGAATATTCCGGTGAACACGATAAAAACCAGGATAGGCTTCAGGCCGCGTATCAGATATTTCGGCGAGATTTTCGAGACCGCAGTGCAGACTGCGAGAAACAGAGCCAGCGCGGCGTATCCGATAAAGTTTTGCACCAGAAACACCATCACCACGTACGCGATTATTATCAGTATTTTTGTTCGGGGGTCGAGCCGGTGAATAAAAGAGTTCCCCGGAAAGTATTGACCCAAAGTTATGTCTTTAAGCATAAAGCCGCCTTTCGGTTAATTGTTTTTGATCTGTTTGTTTAAAAGAGGAAGAAGGATCCTGTAGGCGTCGCCGGTCGTGTATATTCCCGGAGGTATGTCGGCTCCCGCCTCGCGCAGCCTGTCGGCAACTCTTGTTATCTGCGGCACGTTCAGCCCGATCTCGCGCAGGCGCGAGCTTTTGGCGAACACCTCGGACGGACTTCCGCTCATCTCGACTTTTCCGGAGTTCAACACGAATATCCTGTCGGCCAGCTTTGCCACGTCCTCCATGCTGTGCGACACCAGCAGCACCGTCAGGTCCATGCGCTTGTGCATGTCGCGTATCTTGAAAAGTATCTCGTCTCTGCCCGCCGGATCCAGCCCTGCCGTGGGCTCGTCGAGTATCAGAACCTTCGGCTCCATCGCCAGTATTCCGGCGATCGCGGCCCGGCGCTTCTGTCCGCCCGATAAGTCAAAGGGCGATTTGTCAAGCAGGCTTTCGGGCAGCCCCGTCATGTTTGCCGCAAATCTCGCGCGCTCCTCGGCTTCTTTTTTGGAAAGACCCATGTTGAGCGGCCCGAAGCATATGTCCTTGAGCACCGTCTCCTCAAACAACTGATATTCGGGATACTGCATGCAGAGCCCGACTTTGAATCTGATTTTGCGGAGATCGGTCTTTTTGTCGGACAGATCCTCGCCGTCTATTATTACCTTGCCGCCGTCGGGCTTTAAAAGTCCGTTCAGCAGCTGTATCATCGTTGATTTTCCCGAGCCTGTGTGGCCGATTATGCCCACAAACTCGCCGGGGTCGATTTGGAGGCTGACGCCGTCCAGAGCTTTTTTTTCAAAGGGTCCGCCGCTCATATATGTGTAGCTGACGTTTTCAAGCTTTATCACGGCCGCGCCTCCTTTTTTATTCCCATCGCGCGCAGCAGCTCGGCAGCGCACTCCTCGTCGTTGAGCACCGTTTTGTCAAGACCGGGGATCTTTTCGCTCAGCATGTGTATCAGATATGTCGACTGCGGCACGTCAAGCCCCAGCGAGATCAGCTTTTCAACCTGAGAGAAAACCTCCCGCGGCTTGCCCTCCAGCGCTATCCTTCCGTTGTCGATAACAATCACGCGGTCTGCCCGAACAGCCTCGTCCATATAGTGGGTGATGAGTGCCACGGTCATGCCGCCCTCGCGGTTCAGTTTTTTAACCGTCTCGATGACCTCGGCGCGGCCGCCCGGGTCAAGCATCGCGGTCGGTTCGTCCATAACCAAAAGCTCGGGGCGCATGGCCAGAGCGCCCGCGATCGCGACGCGCTGTTTCTGGCCGCCGCTCAGCATGTGAGGCGCGTGCTGCTTAAAAGCGCTCATGCCCACGATATCGAGAGTCTCGTCGACCCGCCTGCGTATCTCCTCCCGCGGCACGCCCAGGTTTTCGGGCGCGAACGCCACGTCCTCCTCAACGATGGTGGCGACCATCTGGTTGTCGGGATTCTGAAAGACCATGCCGACCCTGCGCCGCACGTCAAACAGACGGCTCTCGTCCGAGGTGTCGATCCCGTCCACCAAAACGGTGCCGCTCGCGGGAGTCAGTATCGCGTTCATGTGTTTGGCGAGGGTGGATTTGCCCGAGCCGTTGCGGCCCAGCACAGCCAGAAACTCGCCGCGCTCGATATGAAGGCTCACGCCGTCAAGAACCCGCAGGCTCTCCCCCGTCTCCTCGTCCTTATATTCAAATACCAAATCTTTAATTTCTACAATATTATCCATTTTTTATTTTTGAAATTCCGTGCCGTATATGTGTTTAGTCGGGCGGGCGAGTAATATCCGCCCCCAAACGTAGCGATTAGTTATTAGCGAATAGTGAATAGATATATTGAGCGTTGCCGATCCCTGTATCTGCTTTTTTCACAAAAGCAAGCTTTTGCAGGAGCCCTGGATCCTAGTCCCTATTTTCTAGTTCCTATGTTGTTGCCATCTCGCGGCGCAGCCGCAGGGCAGGGTCAGCTTTCCGTTTGTTATCGGCAGCCCTATCTCGTCGATTTTAGATACGCCGCCGAATTTTTTTCGCAAAGTCAGTTTGTATATGTTGTCCATCACGCTGCCCGAGAGGCCCGTTGTGTAGGTGTTCACCAGAAAGAACAGCGGATCGTCGCTCATAAGCTCCGCGCAGAGCTCAATCAGGGAGAACAATTCGTCCTCGATTTTCCAGACCTCGCCTCCGGGACCTCTGCCGTAGGATGGCGGATCCATTATAATCCCGTCATACTTGTGTCCGCGCCGCAGCTCGCGCTCCGCAAATTTTTTCACATCGTCCACGATATAGCGTATCGGAAGCTCGGAAAGCCCCGACAGCGCCGCGTTCTCCTTGGCGCGGGTCACCATTCCCTTCGCCGCGTCCACGTGGCAGACCGAGGCTCCGGCCTCAAGAGCCGCCAAAGACGCGCCTCCCGTGTAGGCGAATAGGTTTAAAACATGTATATCGTTTCGGCTCCTGCCGCTTTTTCGGATTATGTCCGAGAACCAGTCCCAGTTCGACGCCTGCTCCGGAAAAAGTCCGGTGTGCTTAAAGCCCATAGGCGTGATCTTGAACCTGAGATTTTTGTAACCGATAGTCCAGTATTCGGGAAATTTTTTGAATGTTTTCCAGCTTCCGCCGCCTTTTGAGCTGCGGATGTATCTCGCGTCCGCCCTGCGCCATAATTCGGACTTATCCTTATCGGGCACGGACCACACGATCTGAGGGTCGGGACGCCTGAGTATAACGCCGCCCCAGCGCTCCAGCTTCTCTCCGCGCGACGCGTCGATCAGCTCGTATTCTTTCCAGTCACGGGATAAAAACATATAAACCTCCGGGCATTGAAATCTTGTCAAAATCTATACCGGGCGGATCTGCTCCGCCGCATAATAACACAGAATAATTATAACACAAAAAGAAAGAAAAGTCAACGTAGGGACTAGAAAATAGGGACTAGGATCTAGGCAAAAACAAGAAATCTCAAAAAAAGCTTGACAGAAAATATTAATTGTGTTATAATACAGACCGTTATTGATTCGGTCCGTTGGTCAAGAGGTTAAGACACCGCCCTTTCACGGCGGTAACAGGGGTTCAATTCCCCTACGGATCACCAATCCTTAATATGGGCGAACTCCGGCGGCTTTGGCTGCCGGAGTTTTTGTTAAATACTATTCCGCGCCATGCGCGACATAGTTTTTCACCGACTGCTCGATAAAGCTGTTTAGCGATATGTGGCGCGATTGCGCCATAAGGCTCGCTTGCCTGCAAAGCTCCGGGCTTATCCTCACGTTAAAGCTGCCTTTGTATTGCTGCTGAGGCTCTTTCCTGTTTTCGGCACAAAACACCAAGTATTCGTCAACAGCGTCATGAAAATCTCGGATCAGGCTTTCCACCGTGTCTCCCTCATATGAGATCACGCTCCTTTAAATCATTAATCAAATTCTGCGCCTGATATGCCTTTAATATGTTTCGCGGTTTAAACTTTTTCCATATATACAAATTGAAGCTCATTATTGATCACTTTGCTGTCGAAGATTTTATATCCCAAACTTTTATATAAACGAATGTTATCTTTGCTTCTTGTGCTTGTAAAGAGCTCATATCGCTTATTGGGGAAGTATTTTTCTATTTCTTTAATTAATCTTGTGCCATACCCATTGTGTCTGTAGTTAGGGTGAACCATTAATTTTCCGATATATACTGTTCCCTCAAATTCTTTGGCACGAACTGAACCAATGATAGCATTATCATCATTAACCATTTTGAGTATGACGCCGTTATTATATTCGTCTGCTAACTCATCCGGCGTTTGCTTTAGCGGCGGAATATCCCTTTTCCCAAAGAGCGCTGCTTCGCTTTGATAGGAAAGATATTGGAGTTGTAATATTTCATGCAAATCATCAAAGTTTGCTTGACATATCTTCAAAAAACTTTACCTCCGAATTATGTATGTTGATATTATTATTTCACAACGCTTTTTTACATTCAATAATAAAATCCGTTGATAGAACATCGATTTTCTAAAAAGTTCATGTAGTTTTTTCAACTGCTTGACCAAATAAATTTTATATGGTAAAATCAAACTAATTATTGATTCAGCAATTTATGAGGTAATATTTTATGAAATGGGAGCACTTGTTTAAAGACCATATTTTAATGCGCGGGTATGACTATTATAAAAACGGCGCCGTGGCCGAGTTTGAAGCGGACGGTGACGTTGTTCGTGCCACGGTCTCGGGAACCGAGGATTATGAAGTTGAGATATGCTTAAAAAACAATAAAATTGATGATATGTATTGCTCCTGTCCATACGCGGACGGCGGCAATAACTGCAAGCATATGGCCGCGGTTTTGTACGCCTATGAAGAAAATGATTCCCGTGAGGCCGCTTTCGATATTGAAAAATCCGTAAACGCCGCGGACGATGCTTTTGTCCGTCGGTTTTTAATAAACGCGCTTCGGAATGATAAAAACCTGTGCGCGCAGTTTAAACGCGCGTTATCGGAGCCCGATGATTTTGATTTGAATTATTACAAAATGCGGGCGAACGAAATAGCCGAAGAACATTCGGACAATTACGGTTACATTTCATATCGTGACGCTTATTTTTTCGATGAGGAGATCAGTCATGAATTCAGCGACACGGCGGAATATCTCATAGAAAACAAACGCTATGACGAGGCTTTGGAGCTTTCTCTGTTCATGACCGAATTTCTGTGCGGGCTTGATATTGACGATTCCGACGGCTGTATAGGCTTGCTGCTTGGCGGCTGTGAGGAATTATTGCTGGACATAATCAAAGAATGCGGCGCGCGGACGAAAGAAAAAGTTTTTGAAGAAATACTTAAGGCGGCGCGAAAAACACCTTATGATCTCGCGAGAAGTTGTTATGACGAATTTGTCATGACTCATTTTAATGATAAAAAATTTCTGGACGACAAATTTGCCTATATTGATGAAATGATAGATATTTATGAAAAATCCGATTCGTATCACCGTGAATACGCCGTGCCGCAATATCTGACTGCGCGGCTTGAGCTTATGCAAGAGACATGCGGCGATGACGAAATCGAAAAGTTTTGCCGTAAATATTGGGCTCATACGAATATCAGAAGATTTTTGACCGACAAATATATCGAGGAAGAAAAATATGAGAACGCGATCAATATACTGAATGAAAGTCTTAAAACCGATAAAGATTTTCCCGGTCTGATCCGCGAATACCTCGATAAATTAAAAGAACTTTATAAAATAACCAATGATTATGATAATTATATGAGCACGCTTTGGAGGATTGTTCTTAAATCGTTTGCATTATCGGATTATATGGAACTTAAGGCGCAATACACCGAGAGCGAATGGGAACAAAAGCGCGAGCGCGTGTTTGAAGCCGTAAAATCAAATTATCAAAAAGCGGAGGTATTCTATACAGAAGGTCTTTATGACCGTTTGCTTAAATGCGCGGTCTCCGATAACGGGCTCGAAATGATACGCAAATACAAAGACGCGCTGCTTCCGCTGTTTCCTAAGGAAATACTTGACAAATACACGGCTGTGGTCCAAAAAGAGGCCGGATTCACATCGGGTCGAGAAACTTATAAAAGAATCGTTTCGGTTTTGCGCGAAATGCGCGAACTGCCCCGGGGAGAAGAGCGCGTCCAAAAGATAGCGGCTGAATGGAGAGAGAAATACCGACGCCGCAAGGCTATGATGGAAGAGCTGAGCGCGTTATAACTTTATCGAAACTTGAAACATTCGGTATGTTTTTTAATTAAATATTCTCCACCATTTATATCCTATGTAAAAAAATACTTCTCTCGCCAAAAATGGAACTTTTGTTTTTAAGCTGACGTATTTTGTGGTTTTTGTCGGCGAGCTGTATGCTGTTATTCCGGCGTCCTTCGCCAGCAACATTGCGCGGCGCATATGCAGCGGATCGCTCACGATAATGGCTGTTTTTAAATTGTTTTCGTCCATGATAGCTTTAGAATTTTCCAAATTTTCTTGTGTAATGGCAGATTTATCTTCAATAAAAATATCAATTTCGGGTATTCCGCACATCACGGCGTAGTTTTTGGCGGACTCCGCGTCGGACACATCGTTGCCTTCGCCAATACCGCCGGTGACTATTAATTTATCAACATAATTCTCGTTGTACAACTCAATTCCATGATTAATTCGCTCTTTATACACGGGCGAAACCTCGCCGTTATATGTTGAAGCGCCAAGAATAATCGCAACATCCGATTTGGTTTTTTCGTCCGTATTTCTGAATATCCAAATACTTACCGCGTTTGTAATAATGTAAATTACTACTAAAATTATCAGTATTACCGCGGCTGCGTATATCTTTCCACGTTTTCTGCGCATTTTGTCTCCTTTTCAAACGTCGACTTATTTCGGTTCACACCCTAATGGCCGGTTTCAAAGTTAATTAATATTTTATCCGCTATATCACGTTTTGTCAACATAGGGACTAGAGATTAGGAACTAGGGACTAGGAACCCCTCTCAGTCTGCGGACAAACCGCAGACAGCTCTCCCCAAGGGGCGAGCCTATTTCCTAGTCCCTACGTTGGCAGCATCAAGGAAGCTCTTGGTGAAAATCGCAAGCGATTTTCAAAGGTCGCTTTGAACCCGCAAGCAAGCTTGCTGATTAGGGAAAGGCGGTCAAAACAGGGCTCCCACGGAACGCCAGCGGAGCGCGTTTCGTGGGATAAGCGGAAAAATGACCGTTAAAAAAAGAAAGTCATGCTTTGCATGACTTTTGTAAACGAGCGGTCATTTTTCCGCTGGTCGGGGTTACAGGATTTGAACCTGCGGCCCCTTGGTCCCAAACCAAGTGCGCTACCAAACTGCGCCAAACCCCGAAACTGCCTAATTATTATAACGTCTTTTTATTTGTTTGTCAAGGTAGATTCAAAAATTCACTTGCCAAAATCATTACGTTGTGATAATATTAACTTGATATAATAAAATTCAGGAGGAAATATTATGAGCAATCAAATGGATATAAAACAAATCATGGACACGATCCCGCATCGTTACCCGTTTTTGCTGATCGACAAGATCGTCGAGTTCGAAGAAGGCAAGCGCGCGGTAGGCATAAAAAACGTCACTATGAACGAGCCGTTCTTTCAGGGGCACTTTCCCGGCAACCCCATAATGCCCGGCGTGCTTATCTGCGAGGCGCTGGCGCAGGTGGGCGCTGTCGTAATTCTCAGCAAGCCCGAGTTTAAGGACAAGCTGGCGGTGTTTACCGGGATCAACAACTTCAAGTTCAAGCATCAGGTGGTGCCGGGCGAGACGCTGCGCCTTGAGGTCGAGTTGACAAAGTTCCGCTCGGTCATGGGCAAGGCCGACGTGTGCGCCTATGTGGGCGACGTCGTCGCCGCCAAAGGCGAGATCTCTTTCGCCCTGATCGAAAAATAAAACAAAGACTGACAAAAAGCCGGACGGGATTTTCCCGTCCGGCGGTTTTTGTTTTTAGTGAGTGATGATGTTCTCGGTGTCCTTGTCGAAGATGTGGATCTTGTTGGGGTCCATCGTAACGGGGATGTGATCGCCGTGCTTGGTTGTCGAGCGGGGGTTAACTCTCGCTGTGAAGTCTGTGCCGGCTACCTTGAAGTACAGGTATGTCTCGGCGCCCATCATCTCAACCAGGTCGATGTTAACGTCTATGCTGCATCCGGGATAGTTCTGGATGGAAGCCTGATCGTCATACATATCCTCGGGTCTGATACCCATAACAACTTCCTTGCCGTTGTACTTCTTGAGGTCGGCGTTAACTTTGCCGTCGGGCAGCTTGATCTTGAACTGGCCGCTCTTTAAGTATGTACCGTCGCTCGCGCTGTCAACAGTTACGTTCAGGAAGTTCATCTGCGGTGAGCCGATGAATCCGGCAACGAACATGTTGCAGGGATAGTTGTAGAGGTTTGTCGGGGAGTCAACCTGCTGGATGATACCGTCCTTCATAACAACGATTCTGGTACCCATCGTCATAGCCTCGGTCTGGTCATGCGTAACGTAGATGAACGTTGTCATCAGCTTCTTGTGCAGCTTGCCGATCTCGGTTCTCATCTGAACTCTCAACTTAGCGTCCAGGTTGGAGAGAGGCTCATCCATAAGGAATACCTTAGGAGTACGAACGATAGCGCGGCCCAGCGCAACACGCTGTCTCTGACCGCCGGACAGAGCCTTCGGCTTTCTGTCGAGCAGGTGCTCGATGCCCAGGATCTGAGCAGCCTCGATAACCTTTTTCTTTATCTCATCCTTGGGAACTTTTCTGAGCTTCAGGCCGAATGCCATGTTCTCAAATACCGACATATGGGGATACAGAGCATAGTTCTGGAAAACCATCGCTATATCTCTGTCCTTGGGAACAACGTCGTTCATCAGCTTGTCGCCGATGTACAGCTCGCCCTCGGAGATCTCTTCGAGACCGGCGATCATTCTCAGAGTTGTTGACTTACCGCAGCCGGAAGGACCAACGAAAATAACAAACTCTTTGTCTTCGATTTCAAGATTGAAATCCTTAACCGCGGTGAAACCGCCCGGATAGGTTTTGTAGATACCTCTTAAACTTAAACTTGCCATAACTAAATGACCTCCTAATATATTTTTTAAACTATAAAGTTAACGAATTTTTTACATTATCTATTTTAGCATACTTGAAACAAGAAAAAAAGAGATTAATTAACCAAAATTGAAAAAAATATTTTAGGCAACTTGCATAGCAAAATTTGGCTGTTTTTAAAATTTAGGTAATACTGCACAAATTTTTGGCGCGGTCTTGATATATTTTGCCTTTGATAGTATAATAGCCTTGTAAAATGCAGAATTTATGCAAATTTTGATACGGAGTTGATATATAATGGTAAAAGTTGGAGTTTTGGGCGCCACGGGCTACGCCGGGATCGAGGTCGTGCGCCTTTTGCTTTCGCATCCGAATGTTCGGCTTGAGCGCGCGGTTTCCCATAGCTTTGCGGGGCAAAAAATTTCGGACGTTTATCCGAGCCTCAAGGGCATATGCGATATCGAGCTTTGCGGTCTTGACGCGGACGATATAGCGGAAAGCTGTGATGTTGTGTTCACGGCGCTGCCCCACGGCGCGTCAAAAACGGTTATTCCCGACTTATATAAAAGGGGACTTAAGGTTATCGACCTGAGCGGCGATTTCAGATACAACGACCCAAAGGTGTATGAGGAGTGGTACGGTGAGCCCCACTCGGTTCCCGAGCTTTTGCGCGAATCGGTCTACGGCCTGTGCGAGCTGCACCGGGACGAGATAAAAAAGAGCCGTCTTATCGGAAATCCGGGCTGCTACACCACCTGCTCGATCTTGGCGCTGGCGCCGCTTGTTGACGCGGGCGCGGCCGGGCTCAAAAGCCTGATAATTGACGCCAAGTCGGGCGTTACCGGAGCGGGCCGAAGCGCGGCTCTGCCCAACATATACTGCGAGGTCAACGAGTCGCTCAAGGCGTACAAGGTGGCGACCCACCGCCACACCTCCGAGATCGAGCAGGAGCTGTCGCTGATCGCGGGTGCGGACATAAAACTGTCGTTCACTCCGCATCTTGTGCCCATGCAGCGCGGCATATTCGCGACCTGCTACGCCGACCTCAAAAAGCCGATGACGACGGCCGAGGCGGTCGAGCTTTACAAAAAATATTACGAGGGCGAGGAGTTTATCCGCGTGTACGATGCGGGGACCCTGCCCGAGATCAAGCACGTGTCGGGCTCCAACTACGCGGGCATCGGAATAGTTATCGACGAGAGACTGGGCCGCGCCGTCGTCGTGTCCTGCATCGACAATCTGATAAAGGGCGCCGCGGGACAGGCGGTCCAGAACATGAACCTGATCTGCGGCTTTGACGAGGGCGAGGGCCTGCGCGCCGCGGGCATGTATTTATAAAGATACGCGTATTTATACGGAAAGAAAGGGAAAGCAAAATGGCAAAAATGGATGATTTGATAAGCAGAGCGGAAATTCTGATCGAGGCTCTGCCGTATATGCAGAAATTCGAGGGCGCCAAGATAGTGGTAAAATACGGCGGCAACGCCATGATAAACGAGGACCTTAAAAACTCGGTCATGGACGACATCATACTGCTCAAGTACATAGGCTTAAAACCCATCGTGGTCCACGGCGGAGGCCCCGACATTTCGGCGGCGCTCACAAAGTCGGGCATTGAGAGCAAATTCATAAACGGCCTCAGGTATACCGACAAGGCGACCATGGACATAGCCCAGCAGGTGCTTATCGGCAAGACCAACAAGGAGATCGTGTCGCTGCTTAACACCAAGGGCGGAAGAGCCGTGGGAATAAGCGGCATCGACGCCAGCTTTATCGAGTGCAAGCGGCAGACCACGGTAGAAAACGGGGAGGTCAAGGAACTGGGGTACGTGGGCGACATCGTGCATGTCAAGAACTGTATTCTCGATCTGCTCTCGTCCGACCAGTATATCCCGGTCATCGCTCCTATCGGCACCGACGAGCACGGCAACAGCTACAACATAAACGCCGACACGGTGGCTTCCGCGGTGGCCAAGGCGGTCCAGGCCGAAAAGCTGGTGCTGCTGACCGATGTTGAGGGACTGAAGGACGACGACGGAAACATCATATACGAGGCCCACACCAAGGAGATCGACCAGATGATAGGCACCGGAGTTATAAAGGGCGGCATGATACCCAAGGTTCTGGGCTGCTGCGACGCGATAGACGCGGGCGTCAGCGGCGTGCATATCATAGACGGCAGGATCCCTCATTGTCTGCTGCTTGAGATATTCACAAAATCGGGAATAGGGACCCTTATAAAGGGCGATAAATATTAGGCCGAATTCAATAATTGCGTTGACAATTCGGGCGTTTTCGGATATAATTGTTTATGTAAAAAAGATTGTTATGATTGTGGGAGGATAAGGTTATGAACAAGGATATCAATACCCAAAAGAAATTTGACACAAAGGTGCAGCACCTTAAATACAAGGTCCTGCGCGAGGTGGCGCGCCACGCCTACGACGACACGCTGAGAGGCAGCTTTAACGACATAGCCAAGCAGATAGTTCAGAACAAGGCGACGATGCGCTGCTGCATATACAAGGAGAGGGCGATCGTCAACGAGCGCATAGGCCTCGCCAGCGGCGGACACAAGGATATCGACAACGTGATCGAGGTCCTTGATATTGCCTGCGACGAGTGCCCCATGGACGGCTACGAGGTCACCCATATGTGCCGCGGCTGTCTCGCCCACCGCTGCGAGAGCGTATGTAAGCGGAACGCCATCACGTTTGACGAGAACCAGAAGGCGCATATCGACAAGGAAAAATGCGTCAACTGCGGCATGTGCGCTAAGGTCTGCCCCTACAGCGCGATCATGAACGTGGAGCGCCCCTGCGTGAAGGCCTGCAAGGTCAAGGCCATCAGCATGAACGAGGAGCACGCGGCCCAGATCGACATAAGCAAGTGCATCAACTGCGGCGCCTGCGTTTATCAGTGCCCGTGGGGAGCCATCACCGACAAGTCCTACATAATCGAGGTCGTGAACATGATAAAGGAGCGCGGCACCGAAAAGCGGGACAGCGGCAAGCTGTACGCGGTTATCGCGCCTTCGATATCGGGCCAGTTTTCATACACCGACATAAGTCTCGGACAGCTGGTGTCCGGCATCAAGGAGCTGGGTTTTGACGAGGTTGTCGAGGCCGCTCTGGGCGCCGACATTGTGGCGTACTACGAGGCCAAGGAGCTGGCCGAGACCGGGTTCTTGACAAGCTCGTGCTGCCCCGCGTTCGTGGATTTCGTGAAGAAAAACTTTCCTCAGCTCAAGGACAACATTTCCCACAACCCCTCGCCCATGGTGGCGATCTCAATGCTTATAAAAGAGCGCGACCCCGAGGGCAAGGTTGTGTTTATAGGCCCCTGCACCGCCAAAAAGGCTGAGATACGCCTTGAGGAAAATAAGGATTATGTCGACAGCGCGCTGACCTTTGAGGAGCTTCAGGCTCTGTTCGACGCGCGCGAGATAGACCTCGAGAGCCTCGAGGAAAGCGATGTGGATTCGGCGTCGTTCGGCGGCGCGTCGCCGTTCGGCAGAATATTTGCCCGCTGCGGCGGATTGGCCGAGGCTGTCGCCGAGGCGCTCAAGGAGCAGGGCGAGGGTGATTTTGTGCTGAACGCCGTGTCGTGCGACGGCATCGAGGAGTGCAGGACGGCGCTGCTCAAGGCCTCCCGCGGGATAGGCGGCATTAACTTTATCGAGGGAATGGCCTGCGTCGGCGGCTGCATAGGCGGCGCCGGATGCCTGACTCACGGCCCGAGAAACAAGATCGAAGTTGACAAATTCAGCAAAGAATCGGGCATATCTATAGAAGACGCCATCAGTAATTTGTAGAAATACCATAAATTTAAGTCAAATCAACAAAATGAACTTGACAAAACCGCATAAATGCTTTATAATGCTTTTGTAGTTTTGATCGAATTTAATTAAGAGAGGTGAATACAATGGCTTATCAGATCAGTGACGATTGCATCAAGTGCGGTGTTTGCGCGAGCGAATGTCCCGTATCCTGCATTTCGGAGGGCGATGCGAAGTATCAGATAAACGCTGACGAGTGCATCGATTGCGGCAACTGCGCGAACGTATGTCCCGTTGACGCTCCGTCTGCATAGTTTTTGTACTTAGCAACCAAAGAACCGCCGCGGCGGTTCTTTTTTTGCATATTTAATCGTCAGAATCCATAAAATTAACGGGCGGCTTTAGTGCGTATCTCACAAAAATATTTTAATTTGAGACAGCTCTTTAAGCCGCGGCGATTCTGTGGTATTATATAATCAGAAATTTTCGGACGGGAGATCTTATGGACAGAGAATCACGCATCAAAAAAACGCTTATAACGGCGCTTAAAATCTCGGTTGGCAGCTGCGCGGCCATGTATATCGCCGAGGTTCTTAACCTCGAGTTCGCCGTGTCGGCCGGCTCGATCACGCTGCTCACCCTGCTCACCACCAAATGGGAGACGCTTAGGCTGTCGCTGGTGCGGCTGCTGAGCTTCGCGGTCACGGTGGCGCTGTCTTTTATATTTTTCGAGCACATTCCGAGCGGCTGGATAGCCTACGGCTTGTTTCTGTTCGTCATGACCGCGCTGCTGGAGGGCTTCGGATGGCGCGCAGCGCTGTCGGTCAACGCGGTCATCTGCACCCACTTCCTCGCGACCGACAACTTTTCGCCCGAGTTTATCCTGAATGAATTCTATCTGGTGCTGCTGGGCGTCTCGATTGCTGTGCTGCTGAATCTTTATAACAACAACGCGCACCGGAAAAAGCGGGTGCTCATCGGCGTGGCTGCGGTCGAGACGGGGCTCACATCGACCCTCGGCAAATTGGCCGAATATTTAATGAGCGACGACGAAACCGGCGGCGGTGTCTGGGAGGACATAAAAACGCTCGAAGCGGATATTGAGGATTATATTAATCTTGCGCACGAGTACCAGGACAACACTTTCAGCGCGCAGCCCGGATATTATATCGACTATTTCGAGATGCGCGGAAAGCAATGCGGCGTGCTCCACAGCCTGCACCACGAGATGGAGCGGATGCGCGGCACACCCAAGCAGGCCGGGATAGTGGCCGACTACATAATGTATCTGAAGAATTACGTCACCGAGATGAATGACCCGGCCGCGCAGCTGGCGCAGCTCGACAGACTGCTCGGCGCCATGAAAGAGGAAGAACTGCCAAAAACCCGAAAGGAGTTCGAGGATCGGGCGCTGCTCTGTCACATACTGATGGACCTTGAGGAGTTTTTGAAATACAAGCGGCGTTTTGTGATCTCGGCCCGCCACGGCCGCCTCAAAAACACCAAAAGCTACATGGAGCGCCACGTGACCGACAAAATCAGAGAATTAAAAAAATCTAAAAAATAAACGGGCGAATAATATCCGCTCCGATATATCAAATTGCCGCAACCCGCACGATAGTCTCCAAATTTCGTAGGGGACGGCGCCCTCGACGTCCCGGCTCCTCTTACTTGAGCTTCCATGATGCTGTTAGGGCAACTGACTGAGTGGGAGGCAATAAATAGGCGCCCCCTTGGGGGAGCTGGCGCCGAAGGCGACTGAGGGGGGGAAGCCTAGTCCCTAGATCCTATTCGCTAGTCCCTACGTTCCCATCTCCGTCTTTCCGCCTATGGCGGAAATCCACCTCCTCCCGGGAGGAGGCAAACGGGCGGCCGAGGTCGTCCGCGCCTACGGTATTTTTGCATAATACAATCATATGGGACGGGACGTCGAGGGCGCCGTCCCCTACGAATTTGGGGCGAGGCAGACAAACGGGCGGAGGTTATCCGCCCGTTAGTTATTTTCTTTTGAACAGTTCGGGGTGGCCGATGGCTTTGCCGAGGCCGGTCACCACGCAGGTCTCAGGGGTGTCCGCGACCCGCGACTTCATGTCGAGTTCGCGGCGGATCAGGTTTGTCATGCCGTAGATCTGCGAGCATCCGCCCGTAAGTATTATACCGTTTCTGCATATGTCGCCGATGAGCTCGGGCGGCGTTTTTTCAAGCAGGGTGCGCACCGCGTCCACCACCGAGCCGGCCGGCTCTTTCAGCGCCTCGAGTATCTCGTCGCTGGAGATCTGCACCGTTTTCGGAAGACCGGTCACCAGACTGCGGCCCCTGGCCTCCATGGCCAGAAGCTTGTCCCTGCGGTAAACGCAGCCGATCTTGATCTTCAGCTGCTCCGCCGAGCGCTCGCCGATCAGCACATTGTATTTTTTGCGTATATATCTGATTATCGCGTCGTCAAAGCTGTCGCCCGCGATCTTGATCGAGTCGCTTATAACGATGCCGCCCAGGGAGATGACCGCGATGTCGCAGGTGCCGCCGCCGATGTCGACTATGACGTTGCCGTGGGCCTCGTCAATGTCGATGCCGACGCCCAGCGCGGCCGCCAACGGTTCCTCTATCAGCTGCACCTTTCCGGCGCCCGCCTGGAGCCCTGCGTCGATAACCGCCCGTTCCTCGACTTCGGTGATGTTGCTGGGCACGCTGACGATAATTCTCGGCTTGATAAACGCGCCGATAAAGCTGCCGCCGACCGCCTTGTTGATAAAATGCCGTATCATTTTTTCGGCCACGGAATAGTCGCAGATAACGCCTTCTTTAAGAGGCTTCACAGCCGTTATGCTGCCCGGCGTTCTGCCCAGCATTTTTTGGGCCTCGGCGCCGACCGCGATAACCTTGCCTCCCGGAGACTCGACCGCCACGACCGACGGCTCGCGGTCAACTATTCCCTTGCCTTTCACATACACCAAAACGGTGGATGTTCCCAAATCTATCCCTATATCCTGCCCGAGCATAGCCCGGCGCCCCCTTTCCGAATATTACAATTTAGTTACATTATGATTATTTTATATTAAAACTCCGTAAATGTCAATAAAATCATCTACTAAACCTGTTTGCAATTTTCGAGCAAGTTCGAGCGCGGCCGGAGCGGTATCATTTATAGAATGTCATTTTCTCGCCCGTCGTGGTCGTGAAGGTGTGAGGCGTCAGCCCGTTTTGTTGTTTGCTTACATACGGTTTGTTGGTTCTGACGTCTCTCAGACCCGTGTTCGACGGATACGAGTCGTAGCCTTTATTGATTGCCCATTGTCTCATTTTTATGTCCTCGTTGGTCTCTTTGATCAGCTGATAACCGAAATAAATAATAGCGATGAGTATTAACATTTTTGTACCTCCATTCAAATTTGTTATACTCATTATATCACGGCGCATGTGCAAATAATTGTACAGGGATAGATGAAATGATTAAGGTTTGAAATATTATTTAAAAATCTTGACATATAAAGCGGAGTATGCTATAATCTGAGTACAGAGGAACGACTTTGGCTGTTCCACCGTTAGCTACATAAATATAGCCGCCGATGTCGTCAAACTTGGGCGGCTATTTTTTTATGTTCTTCACAAGTTCCGATAAGGCGATTATAAAAATCGCCAACATCAAGATCTCTATGTAGTCCATAAGCCCCACCCTCTTTATACCTTATTCCGGCCTATAGGGAGCGGAACAGCCGCCGCCGTTCCTTTGGTCTGCACTCATTGCTGACATTATATCACAAATTTTATGTGATTGCAAGCGTGAGGCTATATGTCATTTTTGTAAAAGTTTTATTCGTTTTTGAGCACGGCGCGGACATCTGCCATAGTGTTTATATAGCAGTAAGCGTCGTCGCCTTTGTATATGGCGTAATTGGAGCATTCCGAAGCGACGAGCATATCCGGATCGCCCCAGACCCAGCCGTCGGGCAGCGGCACCTCTTTGTAGGTTTCGTAATTGCCCGTGACCTCCATTATCCGCGGCGGTTTATTAAGCGGCGCAGGCGCTTGCTTAACGGAGTAGTCTATATCGCGGCTTCCGCTGTAATCGCCTGTTCCCTTAACGGTTGCCCGGTACCGTCCTATGCGCACGGAGTCGGGGTAGTCCACGGTATAATCCTTTCCTTCGGCAAGCGTTTTGCCGTCAAAATATACGGTGAGATCGGGATGCTGTGCCTCTTGGTTATATGTCACGGCGCGGCGGTCAAAGCGAATATCCGCGTAATCAAGCGAATTATCCTTATGCTGCCGGGCGGGAATGTTTTTCGTAAACACCTTTATCTGGGCGACGTAATTCGCTCTCGAGCGCGTATTCTTCCAGCCGTCGCCGGAATTTGAGAAGGTCATATCGTTAGCCGGATAAATGCCGGAGGTTTTTTCGTGGTCGGTCACAACGCGTATTTTGGCATCGCCTGTCAGTTCCACGACCGCGCTGAATACTTGATTTTGCTTTAGTTCCACCGGTTCTTTGAGCTTCACCGTGTACGCTCCCGGGTACATCAATGTATCCGATTCCGCCTCTGCGGCAAGAGAGCCGGATCCGGGGTCGTTTTCCGGATTGTATATATCGGTAAAATCGGCGTCGGGGTCTTTGTATATTTTCACCTTGATCTTGTAATTGCTGCCTTCGCCAACGGCCACGTTGACGCCGGTAATAGACTCGTGCCGATCGGCAAACGCCGTTCTCGCCTCAAACATCGCCGCGGCGCGTTCGCCCGGATCAAGCGTCCAGCTCGAGCTTGTCATTACGGATGAATCATAGTGGTAGTTGTTATCATACTCATCGGCAGAGCACATATCGAGAGCGTAGCATTTTGAAAGCAGAACGTCATAGGATACGTAGTAGTATCCGCTAAAACCGTAGCTTTTGCCCCAGCTGTTTTTCAAGATCCACGCGCCGTCGCGCGAAGCGGGACACGGGGTTTTGTCATCAAAGCGAAACAGGTTTTTATCTATGGTGTCATCCCAGCCGACTATAACGCTCGCGTGTCCCGACCCGTATAAACCGCCGGATATGTCGTTGTTATAATAGCCGTTTCGGTACAGCCCGGAATTGCAGTACCAGCTTACCGCCACGCCGCCGTATTTGACGATCGCGCGTTTCAGAGCGTCTGTGCCGGCGCTGCTGTTGGGAAGATTGATTGCGTTTTCAAGCAGGTACGCGGGCTTGTTTATCAGCTCGTTGTCCGAAACGGACTGCAGCGCGGGCGCGTTCCAGCGAAGCATCGCATAGACGCCCTCGTGCGTTTCGCCGCCAGAGTACCAGCCGCTGAAGAAGCCGTTATAGTCGGGCAGATTGTTGCCCAAAGGGTCGAGGGCGGGGTTTAAGCAGGCGTTGGCGAGATGCTGGTCGTTAAAGTCGAGCGACTCGGCTGACGCGTTCGGATCTATTCCCTTGCGCAGAACGCTTATTTCCGCCGCGCCTGCGACAGCGTATGCCCAGCAGATATTGTTAGATTGATTTCTGACGGGCGTTACAATATTGTACTTGCGTCCGTCGAATGTCGGCAGCTTCGCTAGCTCGTCAACAGCCGCGTCGTTGGCGGAACGAAGCTCATCCGGGCTTTCGGGTTCGCGCGATGTGTCAATGTTCGGTGTCGGTGTCGGTGTCGGCTCAGCCGTGGGCGCAGGTGTCGGCGCAATCGTTGGTGTGGGTGTTGGTGAAGCCGTTGGCGTTGGCGCAGCCGAGGGTGTCGGTACAGCCGCGGGCGTAGGCGTTGGCGCAGCCGTGGGTGTCGGTACAGCCGCGGGTGTAGGAGTTGGCACAGTCGTCGGTGTCGGCGTCGGTAAAGCTGTCGGTGTCAGAGTTGACGTAAAAGTAGGCGCAACCGTTGGTATAGGAGTAGATGTGTTCGTTGGCATCGGTGTCGGTGAAGTCGTTGGGGTAGGTGTCGGAACGGCTGTAGAAGTTGGCGCGTCTGTTGATGTCGGAGTAGGCGAGGCCGTTGGTGCCGGCATAGGCACAGTCGTTGGTGTTAGTGTTGGCACAGCTGTTGGCGTCGGAGTTGGCTCAGTCGTTGGTATTGGTGTCGGCACAGCCGTAATTGTCGGAGTTGGCGCGTTCGTTGGCGTCGAAGCTGGCGCGGGCGTGTTCTCGCGGGTGAGCGTTGACAGCACATCACACGCGGGCATCAAGGTTTCCATATCCCAAAGGAACAGCTTTGCCGTGTCCGCCGCCGCTTCGATCGTTGTATCCGCGGAAGCTGAGCCGTTTTGCGCGGCGGCAATGCTTAAGCCGAGGAGCCTGTTGTCGGAATATACGGCCAAAATTAGCGACTGTCCATCCGCCGCGCCCGATACGGACGCGGACAAGACGCCCTCGCGAAGCTTTGTGTCGCTCCACTTAACGTCGATTGCCGCATGAACGGGGGAGATAGGGTACAGCAATAAAGCCGCGCTTAAAACAAGCGCCGCGAAACACCGCAATCCGCTGCGAATATTCATGTCAACCGCCTCCCCCATGAATTAATGTCATGGATATATTATCATATTTCGGGTAAAAACGCAATAGCGCGTCGGTGTTTTATATTGATACCTTTAGGGCGACGGACTTTAATTTATATGAAACTGCGGACAAAAATAAAAATACCGCAAAACCAACGGTTTCACGGTATTTTTGATGGTCGGAGTGACTGGATTCGAACCAGCGGCCACCTGAACCCCATTCAGGTACTCTACCAAACTGAGCCACACCCCGACGTCGCAATTCGCTGCGCTTGTTCGCTTTCCTGCAAGCAGGAAAGTCTCACCTGCTCCGCGATTGCTCCTTATTCCCAAAAACGCAAGCGTTTTCGGGAGCCCTGTGGGCAAATCCCTCCGCTTGTTCGCTTTCCTGCAAGCAGGAAAGTCTCACCCGCTTCGTGATCGCTCCTTATTCCCAAAAAGTGCGCTTCGCTGGCGCTTTTTGGGAGCCCTGTGGGCAAATCCCTCCGCTTGTTCGCTTTCACGCAAGCGCGAAAGTCTCATCCGCTGCGGGTTTGCTCCTTATTCCCAAAAACGCAAGCGTTTTCGGGAGTTCTTGTGCCGTTTTCTTACGACAGTTTTAAATTATAGCACATGTAAAATAAAAAATCAAGTCTTTTTTGAAAAAATTTCGAAAAATTTTTCGGCGCGGCGAAAAACAGGGTGTGGGCGGTTTGCGCGGCTTGGCGCGCGTTTTATTTTTTGCGCGGAGTTTCAAGGTATTCCTCAAGGCAGATACCGCGTTTTTTGATCTCTTTCGCGGCCTCGGGGCCGACGTAGCGGAAGTGCCAGGGCTCGTTGCTGATGCCGGTTATGTCGGTCTTGCCCTCGGGGTAGCGTTTTATAAATCCGTATTTATATGAGTTTTTCTCAAGCCATTTCCACACGATATCCGCCGCCTGGACCGACGCGTCGGCGGTGGTGATGTCGACCGCGAGGCCGGTTTGGTGCTCGCTCGTTCCCGGGACCGCGGCCCACTTTTTCGCGGTCTCAAGAGCCTTTTCGCGGGAATAACCCTGTCTTATGTATTCCTCGGTTTTTTGGTCAAGCTCGGCTTGCTGCTGCCCGGCCGTCCTGTACGACGACGATATCGCCGGGCGTATGCCCTTTTGCCGCGCGTCGTCGAACATTTTTTGCAGGTGCGGATATACGCGCTTGTCGATCCTGTGTCCGCCCGAGAGCTCGGTCAGCTCGGGGTGAAAATCCTCGGGCAGAGGGTTGTCCGCGTTTACGAGAATAAGCTGCCACGCGTCATCCTCGGAGTTTTCGTCTGTTTCCGAGGGCTCAGAACGCGGTGAAAAAATCGCTTTTATCTCCCCAAGCGCATTGCCGCTTTCCAAGCGCGGCAGAGACAGCGCCAAAGCCGCCGCGCAGCAGACACAAAGAACCGTGACTAAAAATTTAATTCCGAAATTGTTTCTCATGATCGCACCTCTCATTTTTTAGCAGTCCGAAAATAAAAGACCTTTGCTCGCTTTTATTATAGCGGGCAAAGGCTGTGCAAACTTTAATATTTAATTGAGGTTTTCATAAGAATTTATTAAGATCATAAGTTTTCGGGGATCCTTGACGGTATGCGGACGGTGAAGGTCGTCGTCTCGTTCCCGCTTTCGGCGCCGATCGTTCCGCTGTGCAGCGCGATGATCTCCTTGGCGATCGCAAGACCCAGCCCGGCGCCGCCCGTGTTTGAGGCGCGCGAGTCGTCCGAGCGGTAAAACTTTTCAAAAAGCAGAGGCAATTTGTCTTTCGGTATGGTTTTTCCCTTGTTTTTAAATGAAATAATAGTTTCGCGGTCGTTTTGAACGGCCGAAACAATGATCTCGGTATCGGGAAAGCTGTAGGCAGCAGCGTTTTTTAAAATATTGTTGAACACCCGCGCCAGCTTGTCGGGATCGCCGCAGATCGTTATGTTTTCGTCGGCCTCGACCGCTGCGGTGTTGCCGTTAGCCGACAGAACGGGCGAGAGCTCGTCGCAGATCTGCATCAGCATGTAATACAAGTCAATTTGTTTCTTTTCGATATCTATATTTTGCAGATTATAGCGCGTTATTTCAAAAAACTCGTCGAGCATTTTGTCCAATCGGTTGGCTTTTTCGAGGGAGATGTTGACATATTTCGCCCTTTGCTCGGCGGGCATTTCCGGAACTTCGGACATAAGGCTGAGGTACCCGATAACCGAGGTGAGCGGTGTGCGTATATCGTGCGCCAGATACATGATCAGCTCGTTTTTGCGGCGGTTCGCGAGCTCGGCGGCCATGGCCCGCTGTTTGAGCTCGGATTTGACGGCGCGCAGCTTGCGCTCGGTCCCGGACATTTCGGGCGGCAGCTCGATTTTCTCGTCATCCGAAAGCAGCGCGTCTATTCCGCGGTTCGTCATATCGAAGTATTTTGAGAACCAGCGCAGGATCACGCGCATCAGAATGACAAACACGATCAGCACGGCCGCCAGCCAGATTATTTGCGAAAAATTTCTGAATCCGTATTGATAGATATAATAGGCTTTTTCGTACGGCACGTCCAAAATGTTCTGCAGCGCGGCCACGACCCGATCGCCGCCTCTTCCGCGCCATATTAAAATATAGAGGGCGAAAATTATCAGAAACGAGACGGCCGTTATGCCGACAAGGCGCAGGTACAGCTTTTTCTTGAGCCGCAGATATTCATAGCCGCTATTTTTGTTTTTCAATTTTATATCCCACTCCCCATACGGTTTTTATATATTTCGGGTTTTCAACGCTGTCATTCAGCTTTTCGCGCAGGTGACGGACGTGCACGGTGATAGTGTTGTTTTTGGTATAATACTCGTCCTTCCAAATTTCGCGGAACAGGTCCTCCGCGCTGACAACGCTGCCCTTTTGCCGCAGCAAAATTTCCAATATTGAAAACTCGGTCGGCGTCAGAGCGAGCGGAGTTCCGGCCAGCGTGCAGTCATGCGTTTTGGTGTTAAGCTCAATATCGAGATATGAGAGTGTGTTATCGCTATCGCTCTCTTTTCGAGGAGAATTGTATTTTTTGTAGCGCCGAAGCTGGGCTTTCACGCGCGCCGCCAGCTCCAGCGGGCGGAAAGGCTTGGTCACATAGTCGTCGGCTCCGAGGGTCAGCCCCGTGATCTTGTCCGCCTCGCCGTCTTTCGCGGTCAGCATAATTATGGGGCACGAGCTGCGCTCGCGTATTTTGCGGCACAGAGTATACCCGCTGATATCGGGCAGCATAATGTCCAAAACGGCGAGATCGATGTCCGTGTTTTGGGCGCAGTCGAGCGCCTCTTTCGCGGTGCAGAACTTGTATACCGTGAAGTCTTCGTTTTTAAGGTAGAGTTCTATCAAATCGGCGATCTCGGGTTCGTCGTCCACGATAAGTATCTTGTCAGACATTTCGGCGCTCCTTTCATGTTTTATACAAATGATTATATCAGCGCGCCGAAAAGTTGTCAAATAAAATATTATCGCCGGCGGGTTGACTAAACGGTAAAATATGTTATAATATAGGCGGATTTATATGAGAAGGAGAATCGCTATGATTTGTAAATTTTGCGGCAAAGAAGTCGGAGACAACGAGCGCATCTGCAAATACTGCGGCACCGCATTGACGCCTCCGAGAAAAAGGCCGGATTCGCGGCTGTTCCCCGACCCGGAGCCCGAGCCGAGACGGGAGAAAACTCGCGAAGATCGAAATTCGGCGGAGCGCGATTTGGGCGAGACACGTGTTTTTCCTCAGAAAAACGCGCCGGGCGGATTTGAGAGCAGCAGACAGGTCCGAGACGAGGTGAACCGCCGCGTTGAGCACGCGCAACAGCCAAAGAGACAGTATTACAGATACGATCCGGAAGCGGAGGATAAGCGCGCCCGCAAGGCAAAAAAGGCGGCAAAGCAGCAGTACAAACAAAAAAAGGCGAAGCCGGTACGCAAAGAAAAGCATATCGGGCGCACGATCGCGGGACTTTTGTTCAAGGCACTGCTGGGGTTTGTGATCGGGTTCCTGCTTTATATATTGGTGATAAATATTGCCAAATGGACCGGCGGCGCGCTTGAAAACCTGAACATACCGTTTTTGAGTGAACTGTTCGGGCGGTATTAATGGTAGAAAGTAACAAGGCGGCGGGCCCTAAAGAAAGGCGCAATACAGCAAATTTAATAAAAAAAGAAAAAGTTGAAAAAAGTTGTAAAAAGTATATTGACAAAACAAGGATAAGGTGATAATATGATTAGGCTGTTCCAAATAAGGAGCAGCCTTTTATCACAGCGGATAAGGCCCGGTCAAAAAATTTTTTGAAAAAAGTTTAAAAAAGTTCTTGACAAGGCAGAAAAGATGTGGTAAACTTAAAAAGTTGCTAACGTAGGGACTAGGGAATAGGAACTAGGCCTTACAGGGCTCCCGCAAAACGCCAACGGAGTGCGTTTTACGGGAAAGAGGAGCAAACCCGGAGCGGGTGAGACTTTCACGCTTGCGTGAAAGCGAACAAGCGGAGGGATTTGCGACGAGGTGTTTGAAAAATAAATAGTGGAAAAGCGGTAACGGTAGATGTTTTCATTGAAGGAAAACACACTGTTACGACGAAATTGCACAAGGTAAGATTCTAATGTAAAAGTTAGGGTAAGAACTTGTCAATTCCAAAGGTTCAAAGCGAACTTACACCAAGACAGCGAGAGCTGTCAAGGGTTCCCGCGAAACCGTGTGTTTCGTGGGAAAGAGGAGCAAACCTAAAGCGGGTGAGACTTTCGCGCTTGCGTGAAAGCGAACAAGCGGAGGGATTTGCGACGAACGTTAGTGATTTAGTTAGAGCTAAGAGACTAACGATAAACATGTACGCAAGCGTGAAGAAGTCGCGCACGTAACAATATTATCGAGAGTTTGATCCTGGCTCAGGACGAACGCTGGCGGCGTGCCTAACACATGCAAGTCGAGCGAGAAATATTT
>CANPWW010000006.1 GCA_947585115.1 uncultured Monoglobus sp. | reverse complement strand
GACTTACGTGCGGACGAAAGTCCCAGGAGGTTTACGTCAGACCTTTGCACTCTCATTATAGCAGTTTTAGCAATAAGCTGGATACGGACGCGGCTGGCTGCCGTGTGTCTTATCCATAAATCTATTATAGTAGGAGGTTTTTAACATGAAAAAAACTTTAAGGAAGGCGATCGGGATCTTACTCACGGTCGCTATGGCGGTGTCGCTTGTGCCGGGGTTTGTGCTGACGGCTTCGGCGGATGGGCCCGGACTTTCGGGCGAGGGCACGCGGGTGAGCCCGTATACCATCTCGAACAGGGATGAGTTTATCGTGTTCCGCGACTATGTTAACAGCGGCAACACCTGCGAAAACATGTATTTCAAGATGACGAACTCCGTCGATCTTGAAGGCAGCGACAAAAATCAGCATACACCTATCGGCAGTCCCGACGTACCGTTTAAGGGTCATTTCGACGGCGCGAACCACGGCGTGCTCGGAATATACATATCGCAAAAAGCGGCGAACGACAAGGGACTGTTCGGATGTATCGGCGAGGGCGGCTCGGTCAAAAACCTGACCGTAAGAGGATATATCCAGGCGGATAAATATCTCGGCGGCATAGCGGGATCGAGCTACGGAACGATTGAAAACTGTACAAACTATTGCTCTCTTTACAGCTACACTCCTTACCTCTCTAAGCGTCCCGGCGGATATGTGGGCGGAATTACCGGCTATAGCACATCGGACATAATCAACTGCGCCAATTTCGGCACTGTCGAAGGTAACAATGACTCTTCTGATGGCTATTTTGGCGGTATCGCAGGACAAAGCAATGGCGGAAATATATTGAATTGCTACAATACCGCCATGGTCAGAAGCGGGTTTAAGATGATTGTCAGGGATTACTTCCACAAGATAGCGGGAATTGCGGGGTATAAGTATAACGGAATAATAAAAAACTGTTACAATACCGGAAGTGTTGCCGGATCCTGCCGTCCGGACGACGGCCAACCCGCCGGAATAACATCATACTTCGACGAGAACAGCAGAGTTGAAACCTGTTATAATACCGGCACTATTGTGCTACAGGACTACTTAGTCGGATACGGCGAAAGCAAAAACGTTGCCAACGGCCCCTACATAAGTCAGGAAACGGTAATTAACTGTTTCTATCTCAACAAATATCCGCGTGACAAATTTGCCACACAGCTGCAGCTCGCGGACTTCCTGAAGCCGGAAACATTGAATGCGCTGAACCAAAACAACGTTAATTCCGAGTGGGGCAAGAGCCCGCTCCTCGATACGCCGCTGCTTGTAAACAATCCGGAAACGTTTTACGGCAGCGGAACAGAGGACGACCCGTATATTATCAAAAACGCGCGCTCCCTCGCGGCCTTTCGCGACTATGTCAACAGCGGCAACGACTGCTCCGGCACATACGCGCGTCTTGACGCAAATATAGATATATCGCTGCTGTGCGGCGAAAGGGTGTACGACGGAAACAGCAGCTCTCCGAAGGAGGTTTTATGGACTCCCATAGGCTCGGATAATACTCCGTTTAACGGACACTTCGACGGCAACGGATACACGATCAGCAATATTTACAAATCAAGCACCTCCGACCAGGGCCTGTTCGGAACCGTCGGCAGCAACGCCGTGATAGAAGGCCTGAGCGTAAACGGAACCACTTGGTGCAACGGAACGATCAACGGCGGAATAGCGGCGAAGTGCTCGGGAAAGATAACGAACTGCTATACCAACGTGTTCTTTTCGAGCGATTCCTCCCGCGAAAGCGGCGGCATCGCGGGCATTCTCAAAAGCGGCGGCGTTATAACGAACTGCTACAGCGTCGGCAAGCCTCAAATGGTCAACGGCTCGGGCGGCTTGGTCGGTGAAATGGAGGGCGGCTCCGAGCTGTCGGATTCGTACTTCTACAACACAGTCATAGGCACGGGCATCTACTTCGGCCGCATCGCCTATATCAGAGCCGCCTCGGCTGTGATAAACAACTGCTATTGGCTGGAGGACTCGACCCACTACAGAATACCAGGCCACGGCGTTATACAGGGCGACGAAAGCGGTATACAGTCGCTTAAAAAAGATGATTTCATAAATCTGGCGGAGTCTCTGAACAGCAGCGTGTGGTCCGACTCAGCCTTGGGCAGACCCCAGCTGCGCGAGAATACCGAGACTGTGTTCCTTGGAACAGGCACCGAGGATGATCCGTATATTATCAGCAGCGCCGCGTTGTTTGAGCGTTTCCGCGAGCATATAGAGGAAATCGGCGGAGGCATGGGCGAGCACTTTAAGATAACCGCCGATATAGACCTGTCGTCAGCATACGGCGAGGGAAAGCTGTCTTGGATTCCCATAAGCACCGCGTTTGACGGCACCCTCGACGGCGGCGGACACACGATAAGCGGATTTTATATAAACGACCAAATAACGACCGATCCTTACAAGGGTCTGTTCAGCCATATAAGCGAGAGCGGAGCGGTCAAAAATCTGACGCTCACAGGCTCGATAAACTGCCGCGGCGATTATATCGGCGGCATCGCGGGCGAATGTCTGGGCTCGATAACCAACTGCCGCAGCGGCGTGAACATCACCGCGGCCGGATCATATGTCGGCGGTATCGTCGGAAAATACGGCAGCAAGCCGCTGTCAGGCTGCAGCGTTTTCTCTAAGGACGGCAATCCTCTGGACGGCATCGCGGCGAGCGGCGACCATATCGGCGGCATCGCGGGCACCACGGACGCGGCTGTAACAAACTGCGAGGTTTCCGTGCCGGTAAGCGGAGTGACCTATGTCGGCGGCATTATCGGCGACTCTGAAATCTCCGCGATAGCAAACTGCGGCGTTTCGGCAGACGTGAGCGGCGGCACCAACGTCGGCGGCATCGCGGGACTGAGCATGGGCGGAACGATATCCAACAGCTATTTATCCACAGGCGTGAATGTCAGCGGCGACGCAAACGTCGGCGGTATCGTCGGAAACGCGGCCGACAGACCGCTCAGCATAAGGAGAGAGGTACATATATCAAACTGCTACACCGCGGGCGGAGGCACGATAAGCTCGGCCAAGGGCGACAACACCGGCGGCATCGCGGGCACCTTGAAAAATTATCTGTCGACAATAGAGAACTGCACCAACAACAACGACGTTATAGGCAAGAATTACACGGGCGGCATTGCGGGAATCACGCAGGACGAAGCCACTCTATCCGTGACCGGCTGCCGCAACAGCGGCGATATAAGCGGCGACACTTATGTGGGCGGCATCACCGGCTGCAACTCGGCGACGCTCATATCGTTATGCTCAAACAGCGGCAATATAAACGGAAACGATTATACGGGCGGAATTTCGGGCTATCACAAATACATGGGATTGTTTGAGAACGTTGTATCGGAGTCTTATAACACCGGCGCGGTCATGGGTCTCAAAGACGTCGGCGGCGTTATCGGACTTGCCACGGGACGGACCAACAATTTGTATAACGCCGGAAACGTGGGCGGCTCGAATTATGTCGGCGGAATTATCGGCGAACTGAGGGACGATAATTCATCGGTATCCTCCACCATAAAAAAGACCGCGAACATCAGCCACGCGTATAACTACGGCAATGTCAGCGCCTCGGGCAACATGTTCGGCGCGACTATCGGATTGATACGCTGCAGTTCGTACGGACTGGAGTCGGCATCGTACTCGGACCTGTATTATCTCGAGGGCAGCTCCGCCAACAACAAAGGCAGCGGCAGCCCGATCATAACTCAGTTCCTTATATTCCCGGCGAGCGCGGACGATTTCGCGAGCACCCTGGCAAATCGGATCGGCGGCCCGTGGAAAACCAATCACATACTCGGAAGGCCGACGCTTATCAACAATCCCGAGACCGCGCTGAGCGGCGAGGGAACGCCCGAGGTTCCGTTTGATATACCCGACCTTGAGACCCTTGAATCCGTAAGGGATTACGTGAACGAGGGCGGCGGCAGAGGCGCGTATTTCACGCTTACAAACGACATAGACCTGTCGGAAAAATACGGCGAGGGCAAGCAGGCGTGGACGCCTATCGGAAACGACAGGAGCCACTCGTTCAAAGGCATATTTAACGGCGGCGGACACATGATAAGCGAACTTTACGCAAGCGGCGGCGAGTATACCGGCCTGTTCGGAGACGTTCAAGGCGGAATGGTCAAAGACCTGGCCGTATCGGGCTCAGTCAGCGGCAGCTCCGCCACCGGCGGAATCGTTGCCTCTCTGGAGGGCGGAACCGTCGAAAACTGCCTGAACTACTGCACCGTCTCGGGCAGCGCGGGCATCAAGACCGGCGGTATAGTCGGATCGTTTGAAACCAATCCGGACACGCTCGCCTCATCGGTAATAAAGAGCTGCCTGAATATGGGCAGCGTGAGCGCAAATGATATGTCGAGCGGCTTGGGCGCCGTGGCGGGCGGCAGCGGAACCGACGACAGCAGGATAATCAATTGCTTCTACCTCGAGGGAACGGCGCCGAGCGGCGTCGGCTTCGGAGGCACGGGAACGCCCGAAGCGAAAACCACCGACGAGCTCAAGAGCGGCGCGGTGGCGCATATGCTCCAGGACGGCGGCGCCGTTCCGATATGGGGCCAGGCCATAGGCGAGGACGATCATCCGATTTTGTCGGATATGATAACCAAAAAGGTTCTGAAAGTGACATTCGTGACCGACGACAACAAAGAGTACGCCGTAAACTATGTGAACTACGGCGGAACCGTAACGCCTCCGACCGCACCGACAAACGACGGATATATATTCAATATGTGGGCGGTAAACGGCGATCAATATAAATTCACGGCGGACACGCCGATAACAGACGACATGACGGTATACGCGGTAGGCCGCGCACCCTACGGCGGCGAGGGCAAAGAGATAACCTTAAACGCCGTGTACGGCGACGGAATAACCGAGGACCTGTCAAAGCACATGTCATACAAAAACAGAGACAGCGCAAAGGATAAGTTCATATACACGATATCGAGCGGCAACAGCATAGGCGCCGAGATCAACGGAGATATGCTCATAGTGCCCGCGGACACAGCCAACGGAAACTACGCGCTGACGATAAACGCGGTTGAAAAGACGCCGAACTTCTCTCTTATGAGCGTTGAGGATTACGGAACGCAAGCCGTGACGCTGAACGTGAGGATCACGATAGCGCCGCGCGCGTCAAGCGTGGCGGCGGGAGCGGCAAAAACCGCGGTATACGGCGGCACGCTCTATCTCGCGGCTCAAGTTTCAAGAGCGAGCTCCGGTGTGAGCCTTGCCGCGGAGCAGGATACGGTCGACTTCTACGTCGGAAACACTCTGCTGGGCACGGCTGAGGTTAAATATGACAGCGGCCTCAAAGACAGCGGATACGCGATCCTTGAGACAAAGGCCGACAAGAGGCTCAAAATAGGAGAAAACCAAGTAACCGCAAACTACGGCGGCAGCATAAACCTGGCCGGAAGCGGCAGCAACACCGTGACGGTCACAATGACCCAAAAGCCGCTTGAATACGCGGTATTCGCGGCAAGCAAGATATTCGACGGAACACCCGACACAAAGGTGACGCTCACCCCGAGCAACATAGGCGGCGACGATGTGACGATGGCGGCCAAAGGCGCTTTCGCCTCGGCCGAGGCGGGAGACTACAGCTCGGTCAACCTCTCGGAGATCACGATAGGCGGCGCCGACGCGGAATATTACGCGGCGGAAACGCCAAAGGAAAACGCGCCGCTTTCGGCCACGGCTCATATTATTCCCGCGAGCGGAGAGACAAGCGTGACAATGCCCGACTATCTGTGCGGCGGAGCGGACGCGGCGGAACCGATAGCGATGTCGGTCACAAACGGAACCGATAACGTGACATATTCGTACAAGGCAAAGGACGCCGACGATTCGACATATACCCCCTACAGGCCGAACACGGCGGGCGAGTATACGATAAGGGCGGTATTCGCGGCGACCGCGAACTACTCCGAGGACACCGCGTATGACGACTTCACGGTAAGCCACAGCTACGGCGAATGGAACATGACAAAGGAACCAACCATGACAGAGAGCGGCTCGGCAGAAAGATACTGCATAGGCGGCGACATGACCGACGCGCGCGAGGTGCCGAACCTTTCGGACACGAGCGTTTGGACCGAGGAAAACCGCACGGAACCCACATCAGGCAGCGACGGCTCTTTGACATACGTTTCGGAATACGGAACGGTTACGCAATCAATACCGAGACTTACGCCTTCGGGAATACGGATAAAGACGCCGCCGACAAACACCGAAATCGTCGAGGGAATGCCTCTTGACATATCGGGACTCGCGGTCGAGAATGTGTACCCCGACGGCACAGCCGCTGGGACGAACGACTATGAAGTATCGGGCTACGACGCGTCAAAGCTCGGCGAGCAGACCATAGAAGTCACGCAGGGTGAGTTTAAGGCCGAGTTCGATATAACCGTTATTGAAAAGTCGCTTATCGGAATAGAGATAACAACGCTGCCCGACAAAACGCTGTACTACATGGGCGAGAGCCTTGACACAAGCGGCATGGAGATCACGGCGAAATACAACAACTACACACGCGAGCCCGTAACGGACTATGAAGTATACGGCTATGACACAAACAGCGCGGGCCAGCAGATCATAACCGTTTCATACAACGGACAGACCGCGCAGTTTAAAGCGATTGTGATAGAGCCCGAAGCTCCCGCGGGAACGGTGGAAAAACCGCTCATACAGGCGGCGTCCTACTACGGAGGAAAAACGGTGTATATCACCTGCGCCGACAGCGACGCGGAAATATATTACACCACGGACGGCACGGAACCGTCGGTATCGTCGGAGCGCTACAGAGAGCCGATAAATCTGACGAGCTCGGCGCAGATCAAAGCGATAGCGGTAAAGCAGGGCATGAACGACAGCGAGGTAAGCGCCGAAGGCGTAGTCGTGACCGAAGTCGGAGCGATCGAGGCGAGCGTCAACCCCGGAGAAGTCGACGCGGGAACACTTTTGACACTTAGCACCTCAACGTCGGGAGCCGAGATATACTACTCGACCGACGGCACGCTGACAAGCGAGAACTGCAAAAAATACAGCGGCGGAATAATGATAAGCGGAGACATGAATATAAGGGCGATAGCCGTAAAGAAAGGCTATGCGAACAGCGCCGTATTCGAGGCGGAATACACCGTCAAAAAGGCGACGCCCGCTCCGACAGCCGCGCCTACGGAAATACCCGTTGTAACGCCCGAGCCCGGAACCACGGAAGCGCCGGCAACACTGCCGCCCGCGGCGGAAACAACGCCCGAAAGAGCGGTGCTGTCTCCGGGAATCGTGACGGGCAGAGCGGGCGACACGGTCGACATGCCGATATACATATACAGCGAAAACACGGTGACGGGTTACCGCGTGACGGTCGACTATAACAGCGAGACATTCGAATACGAATCGGTAATACCTCCCGAGGGGATCGCGGCGTCGGCTGTGTCGGTATCGGCGTCAGACGGCAAAGTGACGATAAGATATTCGGGCGAAGATCCTATGAGCGACGAGCTGTGCCAAATCAAACTCAGAGCGAAAGCGCAGGCGTCCGGCGGCGAATACGGAATAACGGTGAGCGACGCGGCGATAAAGACCGAAAACTCGCAGATCGATGAGATCATGGTATGGGACGGATATATAAATCTGAGCTCGGCCGACACAAAGGTGATCGCCGACGCGCTGCTGTGTGACCCGGAGCAAAACGTGCTTTACGACCCGAGCGGTATAAGCGGAGACATAACGGCATACATCTTCATAGACGAAGTGTATGACACGCCCGCGGACGGTTCAGGAATGGACGCGTCGTTCATTCTGGCGTTCTACGACGCGGAAGGCGCGCTTGTCAAAGCGGACATAACCGACGCGGACATTGTGGAACTTGTGAACGACGACGAGGCGATCACAAAAGAAATAAGCATACCGCAAGGCGCCGAGATCGAAAGCGTCAAGCTGATGGTATGGGACGGCGCCGACACCATGACCCCCCTGGCCGACCCCGTTTCGGTATTCTAAAAACGGGCGGATAATATCCGCCCCTACGGGTGCCGATGATATATCAAATTACCGCAATCCCAATGAATTTTGCAAACCTGTAGGGGCGGCAATCTGCCGCCCGTGGCTCCCCCTCGGGGGCGAGGCAAAAATGTGCAAAACATACAAAACGGCTCTCCCCATTTTGGAGAGAGCCGTTTTATCATATCAACTTAATTTAAATAATTTTTGCACACCTGGCACTGTCCGAGACCCATCGCCTGAGCGTGCGAAACATCGGTAAAGTAAATCACCGGGCTGTTGTCAAGGGTCGGGCAGCTGGTCGACTTGTGGTACCTGCTTCCGCTGGGCGTGTAATACACAACGCCGCCCGAACTTCCCGATCCCGGCGGCGGAGGCGCCGCGTCGGTCAGATACATTACTTTCATATATCCGTATTTTCCCTGATACTCAACGCGGTAATAATCGCCGTAATCCTCGATATAACCCACCGCGCCGTTTAAGGGCACATTGGTTATGACCGAAGCGCTGTCGCTGGGAGCCGTGCGCAATGAGGCCGACTCTTTCACGTTCGTCACATACAGGACCTTGCTGACGTTGGTGGCGGGCTTTTTGTCGGTCAGGTACCTTACAAGAATATAGCCGTAGCTGCCTTGGTACTCAACGCGGTAAAAATCGCCGTAATCTCCGATATAGCCCACCGCGCCGTTTAAGGGCACGTTAACTATGACCGAGCTGTCGGTGCTGGGAGCTCTGCGCAGCGACGCGGCCTCGGCCACGCCCGTGACATAAAGGACTTTTGTCACATTGCGCGACGGCTCCTTGTCGGTCAGATAGCGGGAGTACATATAGCCGTATTTTCCTTGGCACTCCACGCGGTAGAAATCGCCCAGATCCTCGATATAGCCCACCGCGTTGTCTAACGGGACGGTCGCCACGATCGAGGCTCCCTCGGCGGGTGCGGAGCGGATATAAGCCGCCTCGTTCACATTGGCGACATACAGCACCTTCGTGACAAATGTCGAGGGCGGGTTATCCTTCAAATACGCTTTTTCCAGATAGCCGTACGAGCCGTTATACTCGATCCTGGCGAATCCGTTTCCGACGTCCGACACAAATCCCACCGCGTTGTCGAAAGGCACCGTGAAGATCACGGGCGACGACCAGTCGGGCTCGCTGTGGACGTCAACATAGCTGAATTTTCCCTCTCGGGCGTAAACGACCTTTTTGACGGTCTGCATATCGTAATTCTGTATCCGATCCGCCACCTCGGATTTTTTCGCCGCAACCTCGGCCGCGGCATCGGGCGTCAGGGCCGTCACGTCTATCGTGTCAAGCTCGGCCTGCGCCTCATAGAGCTGCCCCGCGGCCAAATACGCGTCCGCCCGAGCGAAAACGGGCTTCACAGCCGCTTCGGAGATATACCAGTCCGCGCTTGTCACAGCGGCGTAAGCCTCGGGCGAGTCGATAAACGCGGTCGAGGTCACCGAGTCCCAGATCAGGGTCTTGCCCAAGAACTCCGATATCGCCCTTATCGGCACCATCGTTGTGTCGTTCAGCAGCACCGGAGCGCCTGTCATCTCGGAGGTCGCGCCGTTTAGATAATACGCCGTGCGGCTGCCGATAACCATGCCGCAGGCGTCCGTTCCGTCGGGACTGTATATCGTCGCCTTCTGCATGGCTTCGTCCCAGTCCACGCGGCAGCCGAAGCTTTCCGAAACGGTGCGCACGCCGCACATGGTGCAGTCGTCGATGATCATTCCCGTGCCGTCGGGCATGGGATTGTTGTTAACATAAATATTCACGCTCTCGATGCTTTGGCCCCACACGGGCAGACACGCGATCATAAGCGCGAACGCCAGAACCACAGATAAAACCTTTTTCATTTTTTCCACTCCTTTTAATTTAAATATATTGATAATATATCACAAATGCGCGTCTCTGTCAATCAGGACGTGCGCTTTGGTATAAGATAAAATTATTAAATTGTTTACAAATACAGCTTGATTGAAACACCTCGGTATTATATAATAGATTTAACACATGAACGAACATATGGAGGTATTGCCTTGAGCGAACAAAAAGACTTAAAAAGCGGCTGCCTCGCCGCGCTTGACGCGGTGAACAGAATAATAATCGGCAAAGAGGACAAGACCCGGGAGATCCTGCTGGCGTTTCTGGCGGACGGCCACATAATGCTTGAGGATATTCCCGGCGTTGGCAAGACCACGCTGGCGGTGGCCTTTTCAAAGGCTCTCGGCCTTGAGTGCCGCAGGGTGCAGTTCACGCCCGACGTTATGCCGTCAGACCTGACCGGATTCTCGGTCTTTAACCCCAAGGACCGGGATTTTGTATATCACCCGGGCAGCGTGTTCTGCAACCTGCTGCTTGCCGACGAGATCAACCGCACCTCGCCCAAAACCCAGTCAGCGCTGCTGGAGGTCATGGAGGAGCGCCGCGTGACCGCCGAGGGCGTGACGCGGGAGGTGCCAGAGCCGTTTCTGGTAATAGCGACCCAGAACCCATTCGGCAGCGCGGGCACCCAATATCTGCCCGACTCGCAGATCGACCGCTTTATGATCTCGATGACGATCGGATATCCCGACTATAAGAGCGAGCTTAAAATGGCGATGGAGGACGGAAGCGCGGACAAGCTCAAAAACTTAGGCCCGTGCCTCAGCCGCGATGAGCTGCTCGATATCCAAAAAGAGGTGCGAAAAGTTTATATCAGCGACAAAATGTATGAATATATCCTGAATCTGGTGACCGCCACGCGTGACCGCCGCGCGGTAAATCACGGAGCCGGGCCGAGAGCGACCCTGGCGCTTGTGAAAATGTCGAGAGCCGCGGCGTGTCTCGACGGGCGCGATTTCGTGACGCCCGCCGACACCCTCGCGCAGTTCCCGTATGTGGTCCGCCACAGGATACGTTTAAGCTCGGCTGAAAACGGCGCTCAAAAGGACGACGTGATCGCCGAGATCGCCGCGTCGGTCAAAAAGCCCCCGATGGGAGAGCGCGTATAAATGAAAAAGATACTTTTGGTCCTGTTCGCCGCGGCGGCCTTTTATCTCGGCGGCGCGTACCGCTTTACTCCGCTGCTCGTTTTCGCGGCGGCGGTAGTACTGCTGCTGCCGGTAATGTTCATCCTGTCGCGGGTGCTGAGAAAAAAGACCGACGTTAGGTTCGCGCGCCCCGAATATTCCGCCGAAAAGGGCTCCGAGGCAGTCGTTTCCGTCATATGCGAAAACGGCGGAAAACTCCCGGTTACCCGGTGCCGAGCGGATATTTCCGCGGCGTACCCGAACTCAAAGCCGAGCAAAATAAAATTTCAAATCGGCGCGGACGCAAACTCGGAGCAGACAAAAGAGATAGAGATCAAAGCGCCCTGCTGCGGTCTTATCGAGCTCAAGATCGAAAAGCTAAATGTCTGCGACTGGCTGAATATTTTTGCCGCCCCCAAAAAATGCGGCGCGGTCTGCCACGCGGCTGTTTATCCCAAGGAGCAGGAATTTGACTTGAGCCTTGCTCCCTCACAGGGGATGAGCGGTTTCGCCGAGCGCCCGGGGCTCCGCGGCGGCAGCGACACCGAGATAAAAAGCCTCAGAGAATACGAGCACGGCGACTCGGCGCGGCTGATTCATCGGAACCTGAGCGCCAGAACAGGCGAGCTCTGGGTCAAAGAGCTTGAAAAGCAGGCGGACTTTATCGCCGAGCTGTATCTTGACATGAGCGGCGCGGACAATGCGGAGCCGCAGAAAATCAGCCTTTTCTACGAAGTTTTATCGGCTCTCACGGCGGGCCTTCTCAAAAACGCGGCCGCTGTCCGCCTGTTTTACAAAAGCGGCGAAGAGCGCCGCCTCACCGCGCGGAGCCGCGGAGATATCCGCGCCGCGCTGCTTGAGCTCTACAAAACCGATCCTAAATCCTTTGGCGCGGCAGAGGCGCCGAGCGGAGGGATTACGCTCGGCCTTGACTGCATTTTAAGCCGGGACGGGAAACCCATCAAAAAATTCAGATCGAAGGACTTTGACGCCGAAAACGGCGTTTTGGAAATTTAAGCTCCGCCGGAAGTGATATTTATAAAACACAATAAACATGAAAAAAAGACCGAAAAAATAATAACGAGCCGCCCGGAACGGAACGCGCGGAACAACAATCCGCTCTTCGCGTTTCTTGTTTTGCTGTGCGGAATTTTCGGCCTGCTTCTGTATTTTGCCTCTATCCCCGGAGTGTATTTCGAAAAAGCTCCGGTTTATGCTGCCGCGGCGGTCTGGTGCGCGGCCTTCGCTTTTTTGTTTTACCGCGGCCGAAAATATTTTTATATCGCGTCCGTCTGCGCCGCGGCGCTTGTTCTGCTCACCGCCGTTTTCTGCCGCGGGCTGCTGGCGGCGCAGATTGACTATCTGAGCGACGCTCTGACGGGCGCGCCCGCGGCGGAGCCCCCTTCGGTAACGCTGCTTGTTTTGGCGGCGCTGCCTGTTATCTCGGCCGTGCTGCCGCCTATTACGGCCGCTTTCGGCAGCATCGCGCCGATCGCCGCGTCACCGCTTATCATCGCCGCTCCGATGCTGGGCGCCGAAAAAAGCGCGCCCGCTCTGCTGCTCATCGCGGTTTCGGCCGTCGGATCGCTCGCGCTCGGCTCAAAAGAAAGCGGCGGCCGCGAAAAAGCCGCCGCGCTGTCCTGCGCGCTCCTGCTTGTTCTTATCGCGGTTTCGGCCGCGTTTGTGTGCCCGAGCGTCGACAGGCTGGGCGAGCTGACAAACGCGGCAGAGGGCAAGATATTCAGATTTATCGCCGAAAAGACGGGCCGCAGCGCCGACATGGTGCAGGGCGGAAAGGTAAGCCGCTTCAACAACTATCTGACCGACAGGGAACAGCTGATCGTGCAGATCACCCGCTATCCGAAGGAGCCGATATACCTCAAAGGCTTTGTGGGCGGAGATTACAACAAAGGCGAATGGGAGGCGGCCGACGACACCTCGATCTTAAACGATATACAAAACAAATATCAAAACAACTGGGGGATCCTTGGAATAACCAACACCTACTCGTCGCTGTTTTTCTCAATGAACCTCAACACCATAGACGACACGATACCCTATCCGGCCTCTATGTCCGTGCGCTATATCAGCAGCGAGGGCAAGAACTACTATGTGCCCTACTACAGCAGGGTTGACACCATATACGTGTACGGCGGCTACCGCTTTCAGTACTACGAAAAAGACGACATGCGCATCAACTGGAACAATGTGCCCCGAATGTATGAGCCCAAGCGCGACCAATGCCTGAACCTGCGTGCGGCATACTATGCCGAGGCCAAAGACATATACACCCGCGTGCCCGAAAACCGTCTGCCGCGGCTCCGCGCGCTGTGCGAGGGCAAGGAATTTGAGAGCCTCGCCGAGATCACCGACTTTATAAAAAACACGCTCAACGAGCGGACCGAATACACCCAAACGCCGGGCTGGTCGACGCCCGGCGGCGATCCCGTCGAGGAATTTTTGTTTGACCGAGGACGGGGCTACTGCGTGCATTACGCCTCAGCGGCGGCGCTGATGTACCGCATGTTCGGCGTTCCTGCGCGGTACGTGACCGGATATATGATCGAGCCCTCGGACTTCGAGCGCCAGAAATACGGCACATACAACGCCGCGCTGAAAGACAAAAACGCCCACGCGTGGGTTGAGATATTTTTGCAGGACTATGGCTGGACGCCCGTTGATATGACGCCGCCCGAAAACGGAGAGACCGAGGGCGAGATCTATCCGGGATACTCCGAGCCGGAAAAAGACGAGCCAAACGGCGGCATAAACCTGAACATTAACCTGATACCCAAAAACCGCGGCGAGTCGGGAACCGACATACAGGAGAATATCGAAAACACCGAGACCGCGGAGTCCGAGGAGCAGATCAGGGATTACGCCGCATACGAGCGAACAGAAAAACCGATCAGGACAGCGGCGAAAATAATACTTCCGCTCGCGCTTCTGATCGCGGCGGCGCTGCTTATAACAAGAAAAATACGCCGCAAAAAGCGCGCGGGCTGCCGCGCCGAATTCGCATATCTGCTCGACGCGCTGAACGCCGCGGGCGTCATGCGGGGATATGACGGGACCGAGCCCGAATTTTGCGAAAAACTGAGCGAGGCTCTGCCCGAGGCCGACCCGTCGGCGCTGCGCCGCGCTGTCGCCGCGGTCATGACCGCGGCGTACGGAAAAAATCCGCCGAGCGGTGACGACAATGCCTTCGCGATAAAAACGTGCCGCGGCGCGGTCTCTATGATACGCAAATCAATGCCGATATATAAAAGATTCGTTTTCACGATTAAAAATATATTTTAAAACAAAAAACCACTACCCATGAAAAGGTAGTGATTAATCGGAGCCGAGGCTCTTGGAGCTGGTGATGGGACTCGAACCCGCGACCTGCTGATTACAAATCAGCTGCTCTACCAATTGAGCTACACCAGCGATTTTCCGCGTTCCGACCGAGCGGAACATTAGCTATAATAGCATATTTTAAGACATTTGTCAACAGTTTTTTAAAAAAATGTGAACAGAAAATTAAGGATTGCGGCGCCGTTTTTTATGTAGTATAATAAACAAAAAAAACAAAACCGACATTTTTGGAGCGCGCCATGAATATCATTGAATTAAACAACGTGAACAAGTTCTACACAAGATCTCAAAACCCTGTAAAAAAGCTGGGCGCGGCGGTTTTCGGCCCCGAAAGATCGGCCGACCGCTTCCGCGCGCTGAGCGATATATGTTTTTCGGCGGAGCCCGGAGAGTGCGTGGGTATAATCGGGCAGAACGGCTCGGGAAAATCCACCCTGCTGCGGATTTTGGCGGGAATATCGGCGGCCGACTCGGGCTCGGTCAAAATAAACGGTACGGTGTCCGCCATGCTGGAGCCGGGGATCGGGTTCAACCCCGAATATTCGGGCATGAAAAACATATATTTAAGCGGCGCTCTGAGCGGCTTTGACAGAAGCGAGATAAAGCGCGGCGCGCCGAAGATCATGGAATTTGCGGAGATCCCCGAAGAATTTCAAAACATGCCGATAAAGACCTACTCATCCGGTATGCTGATGCGTCTGGGCTTTTCGGTAATGCTGTGGCAGGATTCGGACATAATCCTCGCGGACGAGGCGCTGGGAGTGGGCGACATACGCTTCCGCGCCAAATGCTATAAAAAATTTGAAAGCCTCAAAGATCGCGGCAAAACCATAATTTTTGTGACCCACGACCCCGACGCGGTGCGCCGATTCTGCACCCGCGCGGTTTGGCTTGACCGCGGCAGGGTACGAGACGACGGAGACGTGGCGCGCGTCACCTCGGAATATATGGAATTCTGCGTCCAGCCGAGCGAGGGCGTCGACGCGCGCGGGCCGCGGAGCGTAAACAGGTACGGCACAGCGCCGGGCTCGATCACCGACGTCAAAGCGGACGCGGCGGCCGAGGTCGGCGGCCGCTGCGAAATAGAAATTTCGGTCAAGACACCCGAAAACGCCGACTTAGGCAGCGCTGGCGTCGCGGTTTCGATAAAAGACAGATACGGCCTCGACCTGTGCGTTTTCCGCACCGAAAAGCCCTTAAAGCGCGGCGAAAACAAAGTCGCGTTCAAATTTGAAAACAGGCTGGCTCCCGGGGAATACGCGATAGCCGTCGGCTTTGAGAACCGCGGCACAAACCCGATCTCATACTACGAGTACATCGAGGGCGCGGCGGAGTTTAAGTCGACCGCCCCGCCCGGGACCGAGATATTCGGACTGGTGAGCCTGCCCTCCGACATAACGATAAATTAAGGCGGTGATCGTTTGTTTCAAATAAAAAACGGAATAGCGGCCGCGATGAGCGCCATTGGCGCAAACGGCGCCGACACGGCGATGCGCCGCGCTTTCTGCGAGCTTAAAGCCCTGAAACCCAAGCCGAAAGCCGAAGCGGAGCCGAAGGCCGAAACGGCGGAAACGTATGACAAAACGATTTCCGCGATAGTGTGCACTATGGGCAAAAGCGATAAGCTTATAAACGCCGCGCGCTCCCTCGAGAGCCAAACTCTGCCGCGGGATGAGTATGATATAATAGTCGTGTGCAGCGGCGCGGAGCTTAAAAGCGAAACGCTCAAAGAACTGGGCGGCGCGAAAATAATAAGCGTGCCCGAGCCGGGGCTGAGCAAGGCGCGGAACGCGGGCGCGGCTGTCGGAGGCGCGTTTCTGACCTATATAGACGATGACGCGGTCGCCGCCCCGGATCTTTTAGAAAATGTTCTCGCCACGTTTTTGCCGCACAAAAACGCGGCGATCATCGGCGGTCGGGTGCTGCTTCGGCGGCCCCTGCCCGACATTGTGCTGAGCGGACACGAGGCTCTGTGGAGCGAGTTTGACATTCCGGGCGGCAAATACCGCGAGGCCAAATTCCAGTACGAGTTCCCGTTCGGGGCGAACTTTTCCGTGCGGCATGATTTTCTCAAAAAGGCTGGCGGCTTTGACGAGCGCTACGGCAGAGTGGGGGACGATTACGCCGGAGGCGAGGAGACCGCCCTGTGCTTTAAGGCGCAGAACATGGGATACAAGATCGGCCTTGAGCCGCGCTGCTCGGTGCTCCATGACGTGGACGGGAGCCGCTTCACACGCGAGCATATCCGACGCACCACAGAGGCGGGCATAATGACCACCGCGAGGCTTTACCAAGACGGCCTGAGCCGCTCGGCTTGGGACCTGAACTACGCCCGCGAGCGGATAAAAATAGCCGAAAAAGAGCTTCGGCGCCTCAGACGCAAAAATGCGGACGAATTGGAAATTTTTTACAAGGAATGTGAAAGAGATGGTTTTGCCAAGCTGGCTCAGAGCCTTGAAAAACAAAAAAACGGATAACGACAAAAATTTCGGGCAGTATAAAAAAAGGTTCCGCGAAATTTACGGCGACGTTCTGCCGAAGCTCGAAAACGTCGGAGAGTCCGGGCTTGTCTCGGTCGCGCTGCCCGTGTTCAACGGCGCTGAGTATCTCCGGGACGCGATAGCCTCCGTCCTTTCCCAGACCTACGAGAAATTCGAGCTGATAATCATAAACGACGGCTCGACCGACGAGAGCGGCAAAATCGCCCTTGAGTATTCCGAAAAATACCTAAACATAAAATATATTGATCTGAAAACAAACAAAAAGCTGCCGGCCGCGCTCAACGCGGGATTCGGGGCGGCATGCGGCGAGTTTTTTACATGGATAAGCCACGACAACATAATGCTTCCGAACTGCCTTGAAGTCATGGTCTCGGAGCTTCAAAAAAATCCCGGCGCTGCCATGGTCTACGCCAATATGAGAATAATTGACGAAAACGGAAATATCCGCCGCGGCCACGGCTGGTACGAGTTTCCGCCCATGAGCGGAAACGTCATGCTGCCGAGCGGAACGGATGAGCTCAACGACGTCCCCAACAACACCGTGGGGGCGGCGTTTTTGTACCGCGCGAAGGCGGCGCGGTTCATAGGCGGCTATGACGAGAGGCGTTTCGGCATCGAGGACTATGACTACTGGATGCGCATGAATGAAATTTTTTACATAATTCACACAGATTTCAAAGAGCCGCTTTATCTTTACAGATTTCATAAAAATTCCCTGACGTCAAGAGATAAGGAACTGCGGATAACCGCCGACAGGCCGCTTCTTATGGCTTATGACATTGAGCGCCGCAGGCATATTCTTACCGGAATAGAACGCGGAAGTATTGGGGAACTTAAAAACAGAATCATATCTTGTTAATACCTACAAAAACCAAAAGTATATTTTGTGCAATTTTCTTTGCAATTAAAATAGACAAAAAAATCCATATATGATAAAATGGAATTGGTTAATTTATATAATAAAATATGAAACCCGGCGATGAGATATTTATATTGTCGCCAAAATTATTTCTAAAACCAAAACAAAAAGTCAATTTACAAAAAGACAAGGGAGACAGGATATGGATATTATTGATATTTACAAAAACGGAAAAAGCAGAGACGCCGGCACATATATCGACGACGCGCCCATGTACCTGTTCAATCAGGGAGTGAACTACGAGTCGTACCGCATGCTCGGCGCTCATCGGGGCAAGTCCTTCGACGGCAAGGACGGCTATCTGTTCGCCGTGTGGGCTCCCCACGCCAAGAGCGTTTCGGTCGTTTGCGACGGCAACGGCTGGGACCGCAACAAGGGCAGAATGTACAAGCACATGAACTTCGGCATCTGGGAGGTATTTTTGGAGGGCATAGAGCCCGGACAGTGCTACAAGTACAGTATCGAGACCTTCAGGGGCGACATAATCTTAAAGGCTGATCCCTTCGCGTTCTACAGCGAGGTGCGCCCGGCCAACGCCTCGGTAACGGTGGATATCGAGTATGACTGGAACGACGCCGCCTGGCTCGACAAGCGCGCAAAAACGCCGCCCTACGACGCGCCGATAAACATCTATGAGATGCACTTCGCGTCATGGAAGACTCACGACGACGGGACTTTCCTCTCGTACAGGGAAATGGCCGACGAGCTGATCCCGTATATCAAAAAAATGGGATACACCCACATCGAGGTAATGCCTCTGACCGAGTTCCCGTTTGACGGCTCGTGGGGATATCAGGTGACGGGCTACTACAGCGCCAACAGCCGCTTCGGCAGGCCCGAGGATCTCAGGTACTTTATAGATCAGTGCCACCAAAACGGCATTGGCGTTATCATGGACTGGGTTCCAGCCCACTTCCCGAGAGACGACTACGCTCTCGCGAAGTTTGACGGCGACTGCCTGTTCGAGCATCCCGACAGCAGACGGGGCGAGCACAAGGAATGGGGCACGCTGGTGTTTGACTGGACAAAGACCGAGATATGGTCGTTCCTGATCTCAAACGCGCTGTTCTGGCTGACCGAGTACCACTTTGACGGCCTGCGCGTTGACGCGGTATCGAGCATGCTCTATCTTGACTACAACCGCAACGACGGCGAGTGGCTGCCCAACAAGTACGGCGGCAAGGAGAATCTTGAGGCGATCGAGTTTTTGCAGAAGCTCAACATGGCGGTGTTCGAGCGGCTGCCCAACGTTATGATGATAGCCGAGGAATCCACCGCCTGGGGCGGCGTTACCGCTCCCGCTCACGAAGGCGGCCTGGGCTTTAACTTCAAGTGGAACATGGGCTGGATGCACGACGTGCTGGACTATATGCAATGCGACCCGTATTTCAGACCGGGCAACCACAACAAGCTGACATTCCCGATGATGTACGCCTTTGCCGAGAACTACATTCTCGCGCTGTCGCACGACGAGGTGGTTCACGGAAAGCGCAGCCTGATCGACAAGATGTGGGGCACCTATGAGGAGAAGTTCGCCGAGCTTCGGCTGCTGTTCGCCTTTATGTATTCCCACCCGGGCAAAAAGCTGCTGTTCATGGGCGGCGAGTTCGGCCAGTTTGTCGAGTGGCGCTTCGCTGAGCAGCTTGACTGGAACCTTGAGGAATACGAGACCCACAGAAAGATGTGGGATTACTCGGCGGCTCTGGGACACTTCTATCAGGAGCATCCCGCCTTCTATGAGATCGAGAGAGAATCGGGCGACTGGAAGGGCTTCAAGTGGCTCAACGCGCAGGACAGCGCGAACAGCGTTCTGTCCTATATGAGATTCTCAAAGGATGAGAAGGACGCGATCGCGGTCGTTCTGAACTTCACGCCGGTGGCGCATCCGGTCTACACCGTGGGCGTTCCGACGAGCGGCACCTACACCGTGGTCTTAAACTCAAACGATGAGAAATTCGGCGGAGACGGCAGCGGAAAGAAAAAGTCCTACCGCGCCAAAAAGATTCCCTGCGGAGATTACGACTACTCGATCGACGTGGAGCTTCCGCCGCTCACGGCTTTGTATCTAAAGCGCAGCGCGCCCGCCCGCCGCAGGAAAAAGACGGACAACGTTGTGGGCAAAAAGCCCGCGGCAAAAACAACCAAATCTGAAAAATAATTAAAATATATAAGCGATTTACTTCATATATAGATGGAATTGCGAAACAGGAGGAGATAAAATGAGGTCAAAAGAATGTGTGGCTATGATTCTCGCCGGCGGCCAGGGCAGCCGCCTGGGAATACTTACACAGAACGTGGCAAAGCCCGCGGTGCCCTTCGGCGGAAAGTACAGAATTATTGACTTCCCGCTGAGCAACTGCGCTCACTCGGGAATTGATACTGTCGGTGTTCTGACACAGTATCAACCCCTGGAGCTTAACACCTATATCGCGAACGGACAGCCCTGGGACTTGGACAGAACCAACGGCGGCGTGTTCGTGCTCCCGCCATACACCTCGGCCGAGAAAGGCGAGTGGTACAAGGGCACGGCAAACGCGATCTATCAGAACATCGGATTCATGGAGCAGTTTAATCCCAAGTATGTGGTTATCCTCTCGGGCGACCATATCTACAAGATGGATTACAACAAGATGCTGACGGCTCATAAAAAGGCCAACGCCGACGCCACCATCGCGGTTATCGAGGTTCCCTGGGACGAGGCTCCCAGATTCGGAATCATGAACACCGACGAAAATATGCAGATAGTGGAGTTTGAGGAAAAGCCCGAGAACCCCAAGAGCAATCTGGCGTCTATGGGCGTTTACTGCTTCTCGTGGGATGTGCTCAAGAAGTACCTGATGGCCGACGAGGCCGATCCCGAATCCGAAAACGACTTCGGAAAGAACATCATACCGGCGATGCTGGGCGACGGCCTCAAGCTGATGGCACACAGATTCGACGGTTACTGGAAGGACGTCGGAACGATCCAGAGCCTCTGGGAGGCCAACATGGAGCTGCTGGACGACAAGCCGGGCTGCGACCTTGACGACGACACCTGGAAGATCTTCAGCAGGAACCCGATAAAGCCGCCCCAGTATGTGGGAGCCACAGGCTCGCTGAAAAACAGCTACACCACGGAGGGCTGCGAGATATACGGCAAGGTAGAGCACTCCATATTGTTTGAGGGAGTGACAATATGCGAGGGCGCCACCGTTAAGGATTCGATCGTGCTGCCCGGAGCCGTGGTAAACAGCGGCGCTTCGGTCAACAAGGCGATCATCGGCTCAGACGCGATAATCGGCGACGGCGCCGAGATAGGAAGCACGGCGGACGACGCCAACAGCGACTACAACAACACAAAGATATGCAGCGCTGACATCACGCTTATCGGTCCGGGAATAAAAATCGGAAATGAAAAGAAGGTCGCGGTCCTTTCGATGGTAACCGACGACATATGCTGAAAACAGCTGACAAATTTTAAAAAGAATTTAATTTGAGGTGATATAAATGAAGAATGATATGCTTGGCGTAATATTTTCCGAGAACCCGGAGGCGAGCATGGGCGAGCTCACCAGTCTGCGCTCCCTTGCCGCTGTACCTCTCGGCGGAAGATACAGAATAATAGATTTTATGCTGTCCAACATGGTTAATTCCGGCATACTCAAGGTCGGAATCACGACACCCGTTAACTACCAGTCTTTGACAGACCATCTGGGAACCGGCAAGGACTGGGATATGGACAGAAAGGACGACGGCCTTTACATACTGCCGCCCAAGGACACCGGCGAGTCGGATGTTGAGGCTATCGGCGGCATCGAGCGTCTGACCGGCATCTCGTCGTTCCTGAACAAGAGCCAGCAGGAATACGTGCTGGTAACGGACTGCAACACGATCTGCAATATCGACTTTGACAAGGTTCTGGAGTCGCACCTTGAAAACGAGGCGGACTTCACGCTGGTATGCACTCCGGTCAAGGACCTGAGCTCCAAGGATGTGAGAAAGCACATCCTGCTCAATGTGGATGATGAGAACAACGTGACCGACATGCACATTTATCCCGGCCGTCAGGTGACCGACCTTTCATACATGCACATGTTCATCACCCGCAGAGAGACCCTTATGGAGCTGGTTGAATACGCTTCCACCCACGGCAAGCACCAGATCTCCAAGGACATACTGCTCCCCGCGGTTACAAACGATCAGGTCAAGGTCTGCGCCTACAACTTCACGGGCTACCGCAAGAAGATCGACAGCATTCAGTCGTTCTACAAGGCCAACATCGACATGCTGAACAAAGAAGTGAGAGACGAGCTGTTCGGCCTCTCGGTCGACAATCCGATCTTCACAAAGATCAAGGACTCGGTTCCCACCAAATACGCTAAAACCGCCGAGGTTGAAAACGCGTTTATAGCGGACGGCTGCAAGATCGAGGGCACCGTTAAGAACAGTATCCTGTTCCGCGGCGTTCACGTCGGCAAGGGCGCGACCGTTGAGAACTGCATACTCATGCAGGACTCCGAAGTCATGGAGAACTGCCTGGTTGAGAACGTTGTGTTCGACAAGGGCGTTATCCTGCGCAGCGGCAAAAAGCTGGTCGGTCAGGACACCTATCCGATGGTTATCGGCAAGGAGATCGTCGTATAAGACTTTTGCGCATATCCGCCCGCGCGCCGCGCGGGCGGACAGAAAATAAACAAACACAAAACACTTGAAAGAACACTCGAAAGGAAGTGTAATAATTGAGTAAGATATTTATGGCGTCATCTGAGGTTGCTCCTTTCGCCAAAACAGGCGGTCTGGGCGATGTTGTGGGCTCGCTGCCCACGGCTCTGGCGGCTCTGGGCGACGACGTGAGAGTCGCGATGCCCAAATACGGCTGCATCCCCCAGGAATATCTGGAGCAGATGGAGTTTAAATTCTTCATCTACATTCCCCTCGGCTGGAGAAGGAAATACTGCGGCGTTTTCGAGCTCCAAAAAGAGGGCGTAACATATTATTTTATCGACAACGAGTATTATTTCGGAGACCCTTATCTCTATAAGTGGAACGATCTGGAGCGTTTCGCGTTCTTCGACAAGGCGGCGCTTGAGATACTCAAGCACCTTGAGTGGAAGCCGGACGTTATCCACTGCCACGACTGGCAGACTGGCATGGTTCCCGTGCTGCTCAACGCCTACTATGTGCGCGACGAGTTCTATTCGGGAATAAAGACCGTGTTCACGATCCACAATCTCAGATATCAGGGAATCTATTCGATCGACATAGTGGCCGATTTCTTCTCCCTCGGAAGGGATTTCTTCACCTCCGACAAGCTGGAGTTCCACGGCTGCGCCAACCTGCTCAAGGGCGGAATCGTGTATTCCGACTATGTGACGACAGTAAGCCCCACATACGCGTCCGAGATCCAGACGCCCACGGGCGGCGAAAAGCTCGACGGTCTGCTGTCGGCCCGCAGTCAGTCGCTGTTCGGAATCTTAAACGGTATCGACTACGAGGTATACAATCCCAAGACCGACCCGATGATCTTTGAGAACTTTGACGTTCGCTCGGTTCTCAAGCGCAAAAAAGAGAACAAGATGAAGCTGCAGGAGCAGTTGGGTCTCGCGGTTGACGGCGAGAAGGTTATGATAGGCATAATCTCGCGTCTGGTCGACCAGAAGGGATTCGATATAATCTCCGAAGCTATGGGCGAGCTGATGAATATGGACATTCAGCTGGTAGTTGTCGGCACGGGCGAAGCGAAATATGAGAACTTGTTCCGCCACAACGCCTGGTGCAATTCCCAGAAAATGTCGGCGAACATCATGTTCAGCAACGAGCTGGCCCACAAGGTATACGCGGCCTGCGACCTGTTCCTGATGCCGTCCATGTTTGAGCCCTGCGGCCTGAGCCAAATGATCTCTCTGGCATACGGCACGATCCCGATCGTGCGCGAGACGGGCGGCCTCAAAGACTCGATCCAGCCCTACAACGAGTACACCGGCGAGGGCAACGGATTCAGCTTCTATCCCTACACCGCTCATGACATGATGCACACTATCCGCTACGCCATAGAGATTTTCAGCAAGAAAGACATATGGAACAAGCTGGTTAAAAACGCCATGAAGCAGGACTTCTCGTGGAAGGAATCCGCGAAAAAGTACCAGGATATGTACGATCAGCTTCTCGGCTAAGCTAAAAAAATCCCCCGAACCGCTTTAGTCGGTTCGGGGTTTTTTATTATCTTTCTTATCCGTACGCCAAAGGCTCCTCGGAGGTTTCCTCGATCTCTCCGTCGCTGTAGACGTTGATCGTGACTCTGCGGTTCTCGCTCTGTATCGCCACCTGCATGGTGTAATACTGTCTGCCATTTGAGTCGGTCTGAGGCGTCAGGCCCGACGGATCGCCGTCAATGCTCACGCCGTATTTCTGTTCGGCGGCGCTTATCGCTTCCTCGGCGGTAAACTCCTTTTTCGATTCGTTTTGAGCGCCCGCTCTGTTGCTCAGGCTGTCCGAGATCAGATAGTATGTGTCGAGCTGCTCATCGGTCAAATAGTCGGGGTTGACGGAACGGAGCATTTCCTCCGCGTCGTCATACATGCCCGCCTCGAAAAACGAGCGCGCGTCGCTGAGCGCCGATCGGCTCACCGCCTCGGCGGACGAGACATTCGCTCCCGATCCGCCCGAGTTTCCGCTTCCCGAACCCGAGCCGCTTTTCGAGGCGGCGTCTCCCGCCTTCGCCGGTACCGCGGCTGTGGTTTTTGGAGCCGCTGTCGCGGGCTTTTTGTCCTTCTCTCCGGCGTCGAATTTTGAGACTGTGGTATCCCCCTCGTCCGATGTTTCGGCCGGGGCCGTTTCCTTGTCTTTGCCGCAGCCGCTCAGCGCCGAGCAGCTAAGCATCAGCGCCGTTAAGACAGCCGCGAGTTTAAATAATAATTCTTTTTTCATAGGCGCCACCTTTTATTCCGCGTTTTCGCTTTCGTTATTGTCGGATTTTTCTTCTTCCTGTTCCTTTTCGATCCTCGCCACCGAGGTTATCTTAACGCCCTCGCCCAGCCGCATCAGCTTAACGCCCCGCGTAACTCTGCCGTAGGTGCTGATATCCTCGGAGTCGATCCTGATTATGATTCCGTCCGAGGTCACAAGCACTATATCGTCCTCGGGCGTCACGACCTTGATACCGGCTATGCAGCCCGTGTCGGGCGTGATCTTGTATGTGGAGCAGCCCTTTCCGCCTCTCGCCTGGACCTTGTACTCCGGAAGTTCGGTCTTTTTGCCGTAGCCGTTTTCGGAGACAACCAGCATTTTGGCGCCCTCGCGGTACACGCTCATACCCACAACGTAGTCGCCGCCGTCAAGCTTGATCGCGCGCACGCCCTGAGAAACTCTGCCCTGCTCGCGCACGTCGCGCTCGTTGAAGCGGATCATCTTGCCGCAGTGGGTGCCCACAAACAAATCGGTGTTGCCGTCGGTCAGCTTTACTCTCAGCAGCTCGTCGCCCTCGGTGAGCTTGATAGCCAGCTTGCCGCCCTTGGGCGCGTTCTGGTACTCCATGATATCGGTCTTTTTGATCGTTCCGTTTTTGGTGCACATTGTCAGATACAGGCCGCTCTTGTACTCGCGTATCGGTATCATAGCCGAGATCGTCTCGCCGGGCTGCAGCTCAAGCAGGTTGACGATCGGCGTGCCCTTCGCCTGTCTGCCCGCCTCGGGTATGCGGTAGGCCTTGATCCTGAACATTCTTCCCGTGTTGGTGAAAAACAGTATATACGAATGGGTGGAGGATATGAACATGGTGGACACAAAGTCCTCCTCCTTGGTCTGCATGCCGATTATGCCCTTGCCGCCTCTGTGCTGGCTCTTGTAGGTGTCGGCGGGCAGACGCTTGATATAACCCTGATGGGTCATGGTTATAACGTTGTCCTCCTCCTCGATCAGGTCCTCGATGTCGATATCGTCCGCCACGGGCTCGATCGAGGTTCGGCGCTCGTCGCCGAATTTTTCTTTTATCGCGGTGATCTCCTCTTTTATGATGTCAAGCACCATCTGCTCGCTGCCCAGCACTTCGGTCAGATGCTCGATCAGCGCGTGCACGTCGCGCAGCTCGTTCTCGATCTTCTCGCGCTCCATTCCCGCCAGTCTGGCTAGGCGCATATCGAGGATCGCCTGCGCCTGCGCGTCGGTAAACTCAAAGCGGTCGATCAGGCGCTGTTTCGCGTCGTTATAGCTGTTTCTGATTATGCTGATAACCTCGTCGATATTGTCGAGCGCCTTTTTCAGGCCCTCCAGTATATGGGCCCTCGCCTCCGCCTTCTTTTTGTCAAATCTGGTGCGGCGGACGATCACCTCCTTCTGGAAGTCCAGATACTGCGTCAGCACCTCTTTGAGCGACAGAACCTTTGGCGATGTCCTGTCGACCAGCGCCAGCATAATGACGCTGAACGAGTCCTCAAGCTGCGTGTATTTAAACAGCTGGTTCAGAACGATCTGGGCGTTCACGTCGCGTTTGAGCTCGATCACTATCCTCAGGCCGTCTCTGTCCGACTCGTCGCGCAGGTCGGATATTCCCTCAACGCGCTTCTCGTGGACCAGATCAGCGATCTTTTCGATCAGACGCGCCTTGTTTACCATATAAGGTATCTCGGTCACGACGATACGCTCTCTGCCTTCTTTCCACTGCTGTATCTCGGTTTTGGCGCGGATCTTCAGCTTTCCGCGGCCTGTGGCGTACGCCGCGCGTATCCCCGCGCTGCCCATGATCTGAGCGCCCGTGGGGAAGTCGGGGCCGGGGATATACTCCATCAGCTCGTCAAGCGTGATGTCCGGGTTGTCGATCAGAGCCACGACGCCGTCGATGACCTCGCCCAGATTGTGGGGCGGGATCTTGGTCGCCATTCCGACCGCGATACCGTCCGAACCGTTCACCAGAAGGTGCGGAAAGCGCGAGGGCAGCACGATGGGCTCGTCGCGGCTTTCGTCAAAGTTGGGCATAAAGTCGACCGTGTCCTTGTCGATATCGGTCAGCATATGGAGCGACAGCTTCGCCATTCTGGACTCGGTGTATCTGTAAGCCGCGGCGGGGTCGCCGTCCACCGAGCCGAAATTTCCGTGTCCGTCGATCGTGGGATAGCGCATCGAAAAATCCTGCGCCATTCTCACCATAGCGTCATAGACCGACGCGTCGCCGTGGGGATGGTATCTTCCCAGCACGTTGCCGACGGTGGTGGCGCACTTTTTGTAGGGCTTATCCGGAGTTATTCCGTCCTCGTACATAGCGTACAGGATCCTCCTGTGCACCGGCTTGAGGCCGTCGCGCACGTCGGGCAGCGCTCTGCCCACGATAACCGACATCGAATAGTCGATGTATGACTTGCGCATCTCGTTATCCAGATCAACCGGAATAATGTTGAGCTTTGACGGGTCAAACATCGACTCATTTTCTCTGCCTTTTGTGTTTGCCATAAAATTATCTCTCCTTGTCTATGTATCTCAGAGCCAAAAAACAGGCTCTTAAATCAAAAAGCGGTTTTATCCGTCCGTTAATATATTAGGCAAAAATTTCAAAAACCCTTCTAAAAAGCGAAAAATTTATCCAAATTTATTTGATAATCAAAAAAACACCGCGAATCATGCGGCGTTTTTGAAATATCATATAAATTAATCGCTGACCCTCATAAAAGCGGAATTACCGTCGATAAAGCTCACCCCCGCGTTTGTCAGATCGACAAAATCGGCCTTGGTTTTTTCGAATTCGGATATCGGAATATGCACCGGGATCTCCACCGAGTCGGTGTAAACCGGCTCGCCGCAGACCAGGCCGCGGGCTTTGAGCTCGCTTTGGACTTTTCCGAGCATGGTGTATTCGCAGCGCATGCGCGTCTCGCGGCACAGCGCCATAGTGATCGGCTCCGCCGCCTCGACGCCCAGCTTGGCGCTCTTTGAATAGGCGTGGACCAGTCCGCCGGTTCCCAGCAGTATGCCGCCGAAATATCGGGTGACGACCACGACTAAGTTTGTGAGCCCCTCTTTTTTGAGAATATCCAAAACGGGCATGCCGGCGGTCCCCGAGGGCTCTCCGTCGTCGCTGTAGCGCATGATGTTGTTGTTTTCTATAATATAGGCGTAGACATTGTGGGTCGCGTCCCAGTATTTTTTGCGCAGCTCTTCTATCAGAGCCGTGGCCTCGGCCTCGGACGAGACGGGTCTTGCGGTCGCTATGAACCGCGAGCGTTTCTCGACAAACTCCGCCCGAGCCTCCCTCGCGATCGTCCTGTATGATTCATTCATAATTATTTCTCCTTTTTCCCGCCCGTTTTGCCTCAACATAGAGACTAGGTATTAGTGACTAGGGACTAGTCCCCCCTCAGTCGGGCATTGCCCGACAGCTCCCCCGAGGGGGCGCCTGCTTTCTGCCTCCTCCCGGGAGGAGGTGGATTTTCGCCAAAGGCGAAAAGACGGAGGTGGGTTCCCCCGAGGAGGCACCAATATTCCTATTTGCTATAATACCACAAAATATTCCCCCTGTCAAAAATATTAACTAATTGTAAACATTAAAATTTCCCTCAAATTTTTAATGTTTTTTTAAGGAAACCCGTTTAGAATGGTATCATCAGGAGGACAAAAAACATGGCAATAGAAATTTTCAACCGATACGAGCACAAATATCTGCTCGACAAGCAGACCTACGAAAAGGTTATCCCGATAATCGAGAGCCACATGGAGCTTGACGCCTACAACAAGGGACACAAGCCGTACACCATCGCAAATATATACTACGACACGGGCGACGATTATCTGATACGTCATTCTTTGGAAAGCCCCGTCTACAAAGAAAAGCTGCGCCTGCGCTCCTACGGCGTGCCCGGAATGACCTCAAAGGTGTTTCTGGAGATAAAAAAGAAATACAAAGGCCTTGTGAACAAGCGGCGCACCATGATAGAGCTTGACGAGGCGTACGACTTCGTTAAGACCGGAGAGGAGCCCGAGGCGCGCGAATACATGAACAAGCAGGTCATGGACGAGATAAACTATTTTTTGCACGTGTATGACCTGAAGCCGAAGGTGTATCTGGCTTACGACCGCATCGCCTATTTTGAGAAAGACAATCCCGACCTGCGCATATCGTTTGACAAAAACATCCGCTCGAGGCGGTACGACGTGCACCTTGAGGACGGGGACTACGGCAAAAAGCTGCTTGACGACGATATGTACCTTATGGAGATAAAAACGGCGAGAGCGAAGCCCCTGTGGCTCACCCACATGCTGACCGAATTTGACATCAAGCGGGTCAAGTTCTCAAAATACGGCACCGAGTTTAAAAACATGCTCAAAAAACGCGCGAAGCGCGCGTCGGCCGCGATGCTTTAACTATAACATAACAGAGAGGAATTTTTAAATGGACAATATTTTTAACAACATACTCGCGAATGTTTCGGATAATTTGTCGGTTATGTCGGCAATAATCACAATGGCGGTGGCTGTCGCCTTCGGCGCGGTTATCGCGTTCACCTACTACAAGACCCAGCACGACGATTACTACCAGCGCAGCCTGGCGATAACGCTGCTGATGCTGCCCGTTATCCTTTCGGTGATAATTCTGTTTATCGGCAGCAACATAGCGCGCGCGTTCAGCTTAGCCGGAACCCTGTCGATAATCAGGTTCAGAAGCGCGCCCGGCGACCCCAAGGACATCGGATTCATATTTTTCGACATCGCCGCGGGTCTGGCGTGCGGCGTGGGGCTTTACGCCTACGGAGCGATATTTGTCATCGTCCTGTGTCTGGTTATAATCGCCTCGGAAAAGTGGGGACTGTTTGAGAAAAAGACCGTGCGCAAGCACCTCAAGATCACGATCCCCGAGGACCTTAACTACGAGCGCGCCTTTGACGAGATACTTGAAAAGCACACCAAAAACTATACCCTCGACAAGATCCACACCACCGATCTGGGCTCGCTGTTTGAGCTGTGCTACACAGTGACAATGGACAGCGGTCAGGACGAGCGTGAATTTTTGGACGAGCTGCGCTGCCGCAACGGGAATCTGAGCATAATCTTATCCTCCGCGGCAAGCGCCCACCAATACTGATTTGATTTAAAAAGGAGAATTTCTATGAAAAAAATAATTTCTTTATTGCTCTGCGTAATGATGAGCGTCGGCTGCACCGCGTGCAGCGCAGTGAACGCCGACGAGGCTTGGAAAAACAACACCGGAAAAATCGACCTTGACAAAATGAGCGTCAGCGGCTCGGGCACGAGCGTCACGGACGGCGACATCATCATCACCAAAGGCGGAGATTTTGAGGTGAGCGGCACCCTGAGCGACGGCATGATATACGTAAACTCCGAGGAAAAAGTAAAACTGCGCCTCTCGGGCGCGTCGATCACCAACAGCGGCGGCCCGGCTATATATTTTGACAACGCCGAAAAAGCGCTTATAACAATAACCGAGGGCACCGAAAATTATTTGACCGACGGCAAGACATACTCGGACGAGAACGCCGACGGAACTCTGTTTTCAAACGACGATCTGGAGATCAAGGGAGACGGAACTCTCACAATAACAGGAAACTGTAAGCACGGCATAGCTGGCGACGACGACGTGGTTATCGAAAACGGCAATATAAACATCACATCCTATGAGCACGGCATAAAAGCCAACGACAAGCTTTGGGTATCGGGCGGCAATATCACCGCGAAAGCCGAGACGGGCAAGCCGATGAAGGCCGGAGCCGAGCTGGTTGTTGACGGCGGAACGCTGGACCTCACCTCGGCGCAGAGCGAGGGAATGGAGAGCAAAGGCACTCTGACAATAAACGGCGGCGACATAAGCGTCACCGCGGCTGACGACGGCATAAACACCGGAAACGAAAACACCACCGGCACCGACGCGGCAAACGGCGGACAGTTCGGCGGCGCGCGCCCCGATATGATGCCGCAGGGCAGCTTTGACCCGAACAACGCGAGCGGACAACGGCCCCAATTTGACGAACAACAGCCCCCGCAAATGCCCGACGGACAGCAGCCTCAGCTCGACGGGCAGCAGCCCCCGCAGATGCAAGGCGGACAACAGCCGCAATTTGACGGGCAGCAGCCCCCGCAGATGCAAGACGGTCAGCAGCCTCAGTTCGACGGGCAGCAGCCCCCGCAAATGCCCGACGGACAGCAGCCGGATATGGGCGGCGCAATGCCGAGCTTTGATCCCGGACAGCGGCACGGCGGCATGCGCGGAGGCGGCGGCCCCGGCATGATCGACGAGGAGACCGCGGCGGCCCATGCCATCACGATAAACGGCGGAAAGATTTACGTGAACGCGGGCGGAGACGGCATCGACTCCAACGGGAACCTGACGATAAACGGCGGCGAGCTGACCGTTGACGGCCCGACAAACGCGGGCAACGGCGCGCTGGACGCCGAGGGCACCTTCGCCGTAAACGGCGGCACGATCATCGCCGCGTCGGCGGCGGGCATGAATCAGAACCCGTCGGCCTGCGAAAATCAGCCCTACGCCGCGATAAATCTCAGCGCGTCTCAGGCAGCGGGCACCGAGGTCTCAATCCGCGAGACGGCCTCGGGCAATGAGATCATGAAATACGCGCCCTCAAAGGCGTATCAGACGATCACCTACTCATCCGACAAGCTCAAGGCCGGCGCCGAATACGCGGTATATGTCGGCGGCGAGCAGGCCGAGACCTTCACCGCGCAAAGCGGCGTTAACCAAATCGGAACGACCTCATTCGGAATGTTCGGCGGCAGAGGCGGCATGAGACACGGGCAAAATCAGGAGATCACCGTTTTTGTAAACGGCGGCCGGGTAAACTTCCCCGTGGCTCCGGTGACGCGGAACGACACCACTCTTGTCGGCTTCCGCGCCATACTTGAAGCGCTGGGCGCCAACGTCACCTGGGACGACGCGGCCCAAACTGCGACCGCCGAAAAGGACGGCACGATCATCACCATGACGATCGGCTCAACCACAGCGACGGTAAACGGCCGGGCGGTCGAAATGCTCGCCGCGCCCGAGCTGGTGAGCGACAGCACGCTGATACCCGTGCGGTTCATCTCGGAAAACCTGGGAATGACCGTTGACTGGGACGAGCAGACCAAACAGATAAATATACATTAAACCCTCTATAATATAAAATTTTATAAAAACGGCTGAGCTTTTAACCGCCCAACCGTTTTTATATATAATTCTTATTTAAGCCGTTTTAATATCTCTAAGACATATTTCCACGTTCTCTGCACCGAATCGACGTCCATTCTCTCGTTGGGAGTGTGGATATCCTTCATGTCGGGGCCCATCGAAACGCAGTCCAGACCCGGCAGCTTTCCGGCAAACAAACCGCACTCAACGCCCGCGTGGAGCGCCTCGACCTTCGGCTCTCTGCCGTACTGCTCTTTGAAAATATCAACCATAAGAACGCGCAGCTTTGAATCCTGCTTGTATTCCCAGGCCGGATAGTCGCCTATAAGCTCGACCGTGCCGCCCAGCAGATCGGTCAGGTTCTTGAGCCGTCCAACCAGCTCTTCTTTCTCGCTGCCCAGACTGCTGCGTACCGCGAAGCGCATTATCGCCTCGCCGTCGGTGGTCTCAAGCACGCCCATGTTGAGCGAGGTCTGCACCAGACCCGGAATGTCAAGGCTCATGCGCTGAATACCGCCCGGCATGTTGACCAGCGCCGAGATCAGCCTGCATTTTGAATCCTTGCTGAGCGCCTTGCGGGAGCCCTCGCCGCCGATCTCAACGGTTAACGAAAGCTCGGGATCGGACAGGTGGTACTCGCTCTTAAATATCTTGTCCCATTTCTCTGCGAAAGCCTTCAGCTCGGAAACGCCGTCGGCCCCCACGATCAGCTTTGCCTCGGACGCTCTCGGTATGGCGTTGTCTTTAAGGCCGCCGTCCACCGAGATTATATCGTATTCCAAAACGCCGCAAAGCTCATTGAGAGCCCTGCCCATAAGGCGGTTGGCGTTGGCGCGCTCCTTGTTTATCTCAACGCCCGAATGTCCGCCCGTGAGGCCGTCGATCCTGAGCGCCGCCTCGGCGCCGCTTGCCATCGTTCTGGTCAGCGGCAGTCTGCAATCCGCGCTGACTCCGCCCGCGCAGCTCACCAACAGAACGCCCTCATCCTCGGAATCAAGATTGAGCATGATACGGGATTTGAGGGGAGAGCAGTCAAGGTCGGCCGCGCCGAACATTCCTATCTCCTCATCGACTGTGAGCACGACCTCAAGCGGAGGGTGCGGAATGTCGCTCGAGTCTAATATAGCCAGCGCGAACGCCACGGCTATTCCGTCGTCGCCGCCCAAAGTGGTTCCCTCGGCAGATATAACACCATCCTCCAGCTTCAGCCGCAGTCCGTCTTTTTCAAAATCTATATCGCAGTCCGCCTCTTTTTCGCACACCATGTCAAGGTGTCCCTGTATCATGACGGGCGCCGAGCTCTCGTATCCCTCGGTGCCGTCTTTGAAGATCACAACGTTATTCGTTGCGTCCTGAATGTATCCGAGGCCGCGCTCCTTGGCGAAACCCGCGCAGTAGTCGCTGATTTGCTTTGTGTTTCCCGAGCCGTGGGGAATGGCGCAGATCTCCTCGAAATACTTAAACACTTTTGTCGGCTCGATTCCCGATAATACCGGCATTTTATTCACCTCTTAATTTATTTTTGTTTTTTGCGGTAGACGGACTTTCCGGGCTCCACAGGCTCGATCTTGCCGTCGTTTTGCATCAATTCGATAAGCCGCGCCGTGAATTCCTTGTCGCCCTGAACGACCGCGCGGTTCCGGCTGAACGCCTCCGAGACCTCGGTGCCGTCGACCACCTTCCGCATCTGAGACGCGGAGATCGTGTCGTGAGTTTTAAGGTACCGCATCACCTTGTCGGCGGCTTTGGAAAACAACATCCTCGAAAGGTTCTCGCGCTGAAAATACGATTTGCGCATGCCCCAGACCACAAGTATCGCCGTGGCCGCCGCGAACAAAAGAATTCCGAATCCCGCGATCAAAAACCTCATGATTTTTTCCCTTTCTTTTTGGCGCCGCGCATGGTTATAAAGCCGTTTGTCTGAAGAGTCGCGAGATACGTCACCACTCTATCGAGCATACGGTCTTTCTCTTTCGGGAACTCGCGCTCCATCACCCGGATTATGTCCATAACGGTGTTTGCGCCGTCGATGCTTTTCCAGACGGCGCTGCCGTGCTTATCCAGCGCGATATGGCTGATTCTGGGCTTTTTGAAAAGCTTTTGGGCTATGCTGTGATAAAAGCCCTTGTTCTCCATATCCACTTCGACCATACCGTCGTCCTTCACGCGCCAGGGCCGGTCCGCGCTGCGGACCGGCACACTGTCAAAATAATTAGCTGATACCTTTTTCTTTTTTGCCATAATTATTTAGCTTTCTTCTTGAATCCGAACATGAACTTTATCATGATCGCGCAGAGCACGATAAAGAACGCGAGGCCTCCCCAATTGCCGAGGATACCGCCCATGTCGAGGTCAAGACCTACGACCGCGAATACCGCGAGCAGTATTCCGACAAGGCCCTCGCCGGCGATCATACCGGACGAGAACAGAACACCGTCGTTGATGATCTCGTTGCGGCGCTCCTCGCTCTTGCACTTGCGCTTCTCGGCCCAGAGACGGATAAGACCGCCCACCATGATAGGCGTGGACAGATGTATCGGCAGATAGAGGCCGATCGCGAACGGAAGAACGGGAATACCCACGATCTCAACGGCGATAGCGATAAACACGCCCGTGAATACCAGGCCCCAGGGCAGGTTGCCGCCCATAACTCCCTCAACGACCATCTTCATCAAAGTCGCCTGAGGCGCGGGGATCTGAGACGAACCGTAGCTCCATGCGGCGTTGAGCAGATACAGAACGCCCGCGATGGCAAGACCCGCCGCAACGGCGCCGATGAGCTCGCCTATCTGCTGATAGAACGGCGTCGCGCCGACTATGTAACCGGTCTTGAGGTCCTGAGAAGTGTCGCCCGCCATAGCGGCTACGATACAGATTACAGTACCTATGCATATCGCGGTCGTCATGCCGCCTATGCCCGTGTTGCCCGTGGCTTTAAGCAGCACCGTTGAGATCAGCAGCGTGGCGATCGCCATACCCGAAACCGGGTTGTTTGACGAGCCTACCAGACCAACCATACGAGATGAAACGGTGGCGAAGAAGAAACCGAACACAACAACTATAACGGCTGCCAGCAGGCTGATCGGAACGCTTGGGATGAGCCAGAGCAGGATCGCGATAACCAGCGCGCCTATCATGGCGACCGGAAGAGATATGGTGCGCTCGGTACGCGACACGCCGCCGCTGTGGCCGAAGCCCTTCATGGCCTTTGCGAATGTCGATACTATCAGAGGCAGCGACTTGATTAGGCTCAGTATGCCTCCGGCGGCCACGGCTCCGGCGCCTATGTACCGCACAAAGCTGCCCCAAAGGTCCCAGGTGTCAAGCTGATTGAACGGAGCCTCGGCGGGATACATGACCGCGTCGCCTCCCACAAGCACCAGCATCGGCATGATAACGAACCAGCCCAAAACGGCGCCGCCGAGCATGTATGACGAAACTCTCGCTCCGCATATGTAGCCGACGCCGACCAGAGCGGGCAGAACGTCCATTCCTATGCCAGAACCGGGATACGCCTTGATCGACCAATCAACCTCGCTGGGGAACAGGCAGAGACCGTCGGCGATAAACTTGTAGACCGCCGCGATTCCCAGACCCGAGAATACCAGCTTGGATTTGTCGCCGCCTTCCTCGCCGGCGAGCAGAACCTCGGAGCAGGCCGTGCCCTCGGGGAAGGGCAGAACTCCGTGCTCCTCAACGATCAGCGCGGTGCGCAGGGGGATCATGAACAGAACGCCCAGAACGCCGCCGCAGATCGCGATGAACGTGATCATCAGGAACGAGGGCGTCGCTACCGAGCTGTCCTCCGCGGCCCACATGAACAGAGCGGGCAGGGTGAATATCGCGCCCGCGGCCAGTGATTCGCCGGCGGAACCGATGGTCTGTACCATATTGTTCTCAAGAATGGAATTCTTTCTGAGAATAAGTCTGATAATACCCATCGAGATAACCGCCGCGGGGATCGAAGCCGAAACCGTCATACCCACGCGAAGGCCGAGATAAGCGTTAGCCGCGCCGAACACTACCGCGAGGATAATGCCCAGCACAATAGATGTGACCGTAAATTCCGGCACGATTTTATCGGCGGGAATATAGGGTTTGAATGTTGACTTTTTGTCCTCCACTTTTAACTACTCCTTTCTATTTTTTAGTAAAGTATACAATTGTCTTTTATATTTTAACACAAAATTTGTCAAAAGTCAACGTCTACAATAACAAAACCCCCAAAAATTTGGGGGTTATTTTAAAAAATCAGGCTCGCCCCTTGGGGATAATCAGCAAGCTTGCTTGCGGGTTCAAAGCTATCTTTCAAAATTGCTTGCAATTTTGACCAAGAGCTTCCTTAATGCTGGCTGCGGCCGGAGCCGCGAAGCGGGTTCGTGGCACAATTGTATTTCGACAGCGCATATAAACGAGGCCACAAATCATTAACGTGAGCGGACATGCGCCGAAGGCGACTGAGAGGGGTTCCTAGTCCCTAGTACCTAATCCCTAGTACCTATGTTCCCACCTCCGTCTTTTCGCCCTTGGCGAAAATCCACCTCCTCCCGGGAGGAGGCTTAAAATAGGCGCCCCCTCGGGGGAGCTGCCGCCAACGGCGGCTGAGGGGGGATTCCCTAGTTCCTAATTCCTACTCCCTAGTACCTGCGCCCAAATGCCTTGGCAAGAGGCTCCATGGTGTTCGGATCCCAGATGAAGATCGTTATCCTTCCGCTTGAGGGATCATTATAGTCGACCGCCGATAAATCATCGCCCGTTATGTCAAACATTTTAACGCCCGTCACAAACCCGCTTTCGGAATATGACGCGATTATCAGCTTCGCCTTGTCCGCTCCGCCGCCGTTATATTTCAGATCTATATTGATTTTTCCGCCAACAAAATCATAACCGTTGATCTCATAGAGATATTCGGGCGTCGGTTTTTCGGTCGGCTCCGCAGTCATTGTCGGAGCCGCTGTCGGCTCAGCAGTTTCGGTCGGCGTTTCGGTAGGATCCGCCGCGGGCGATACGGTCGGCATAAGCGCGGGCGGCAGAGTGGCGTCCGGACTTTCGGTCACAACCGGTATTGCCGTGGGTGACGTGGTCGGGATCGGAGCTGCCGTAGGCGACGCTGCGGGTGTTGCCGTAGGCGCGGGCGTAAATGTCGGCTCGGGCCCGTCGGTCACAATCGGCGTTCCCGTCGGGGTCGGAGACGGCGTCTGATCCGCCGTTGCAGTAGGCGTCGCGGTCGGCGTCGCTGTCGGTGTTGCCGTCGGTGACGCTGTCGGCGTGGGCGTGGGCGAAGGCGCCTCGGTGGGCGTGTCCGCGCTTACAAAGCTTGCCCCGACCGTGACATCGCTGTTCGGCATAACAAAGCTGTAGTTGTTTTCGCTGATATTTGTAACCAGCGTTTCCGGCGTGACATTCACGGCTTCGGCCCTGAATCCCTCGTCGGGCAGGGTCCTGACATTCACCGTCTCACCCGTTCTCGCGGCGATCCCGCCGCCCGTCACCGTCACGCTCTTGAGCCCCAGCTTTGAGCCTTCGATCCACAAATAATACTTATTGCCGGCCTTGCATTCTCCCTCAAATGTGTATATGCCTCTTTCACTGCGGCTCACAGTCTCGAGATCTTTATTTGCGGAGTTATCGTAAATATGCACCGTTCTGGCGCTGCCGCCGTAGACATAGTATTCCATAACAAGTTTGCCGTCGCTTGCGGGACAAACCATAAACACCGAGCCGGAGGGCTTTTCATTGTCCGCAAACGGCTTTCCGCTCACATTCGGGTTTTCGCCTTGATCGGCTCTGGCAATTACCGAGCCCTCATAGGTTTCGGTCGTGGTTTTGGAATCGTATATATCGAGCGTGCCGCCGCTTGCGTCAACTCCGTTTAAATTAAAAGTTTTCGCGCCGCCGATCTCACTTTGATGATCCTTAGCCGACCATGTAAGCTCTCGGCTCGAAGTTCCGTTTATCTCGATCGAGCCGTTTTCTATATTATCGGCTATCGAGATATTGTGGACGGGCGCCGGAGTTGCGGTGGGAACAGGCGTGGCCGTTGGCGTCGGTGTGGGAGTGGCGTTCGGATCCGGCGTGGGCGTCGGTATCACATTGCCCTCAACCAGCCAGTTGGCATACGCCTCAATATTAAAATATTTATCTTCCGAATCCTTCTCAAGCGCATCGGAAGCGTCGTTTTTATCAAGACCGACCTGCTCTTCATAAGCATCGGGCATACCGTCGTTGTCCGAATCTTTCGCTTTGGTTCCCTCGTAAACAATTTCATCAAATTTAACCCAATCTTCATAATTAATTATTCCATCATTGCCTCTGCTGGCAGTTCCAGCACGCGCGTCTTTAATTGCGAGTTCATCCACATAGTCACGTTTCAGACTTGCTCCGACATTGTCTAGCACCAACTCATACGCCTCTTTGGCGGACTGAGTATTTATGGGATAATCATGAATATACTGAGTGTGATTGGTCTCGGTTCCCGGCTCGTCTTTGTCGTACTTTTTAACGCTGTATTTTGTAACGCCGTCTTCGAGCTTATACGCTGTCTCTACTGTATTATCGGCGTTAATTTTATCAACTTTTGAATTCGGAGTTTTTGCGTCATAAAAATTTCCGTCTATGGCAAGATCGGTTGACCAACCCATAGTGATCCCCTTTTTAGACGGCGTAAACTGATAAAATCTTTGTATACTGTTGCTGGCAGGGCCTTCCTTGTAATAATTATTGACAAGATTTACCCTGACCATATTCTCGCCGCCATATGACGCATTGTCGCGCCAATTATAGAAAACGTTATTTCGCACATCGAGCAGACTTAATTTGTCATCTTGATTTTTATAAGACGATGTTGTAGCGCTCGTCGCGACTCTGGGGAAACGACTCTTGGCGTTTGATATAAAATTGTGGTGATATGTCATGTTCACACCGCCCCAAAGTCCGCCGTAACCGTGCTCCTCAACTCCTTTTCCCTCATCATGAATGGATTTATTCAGAGGCTCGGTAAGCAGGCACCACTGAACGGTTGAATCCTTTATGGCATACAGCGAGCAGCACTCATCATTCGACCAACTCATGCTGCAATGGTCGACTATAACGTGATCCTGATTCTTTCCGTCGGTGAAAGTGTCCTCGTCGTATTGCTTGGCGGCGTAATCATGAACGCCCATTCTGAATCTCAGATAGCGCACGATTATATTGCTCGCCTTCACATAGGTGGGCGCACCGGAGATACAAATGCCGTCGCCCGGCGCGGTTTGACCCAAAATTGTCAGATTACCGCTTTTTAATTCGATTGGCGTTTCAAGCTTAATTATTCCCGCCACGTCAAACACAATTATTCTGTTGCTTTGCGAAACCGCGTCGCGCAGCGAACCGTCGCCGCTGTCATCCAGATTTTTCACATGAAAAATCTCGGGCTTTGTCGCGGCTCTGGCGCCGGTGGTGTACATTCCGCCGCCTTCCGCTCCGGGAAAAGCGGGAAAATTTCCGTCTGTCGCCGCCGAAACGGCGTTTTCTCCGTGGATATTATAGGCGCAGAGCGTCAGGCACAGCGCCGCGCACAGTATAAGTGAAATTGCTCTTCTCATCTTTTCTCCTCCGTAATGCTAAAGCTGTTTTTCATACGCTTCCGCCATCGGGCTCAGCGTCTCAAAATTCCAAATATAGATTTTTATGCTTCCGCTTTCGGGCTTTTTATAATCGACCGCCGAAATATCGCCGCCTGTTATGTCGTACATTTTTGTGTCCGCGAGGGCTCCGCTGCCGCCGTATGACGCGATTATCAGCTTGGCTCTGTCGGAGCCGTCTCCGTAATATTTCAGGTCAATATTGATCTTTCCGTCGCCGCCGAATCCGCAGTCCGCGATCTCATAGAGATGATCGGGTTTCGCGTCGGGTTTTTCGGTCGCGGCCGGAGTTTCCGTCGGCTCGGGCGCGGCGGTAGGCGCGGCCGTGGGATCGGGTGTTGGCAGAGGCAGCGACTCGTCCTTGAATTCCGCGCCGACGACCACGTCGCTGTCGGGCATTATGAACGAAAAGCTGTTTTCCGCGAGCATGCGCGTTTCGGTCTCCGGTCTCGTGTATATCCCGTGGGCCTTATAGCCGCTGTTCGGCACGGTCGTGATATTCACGGTCTCGCCGACTCTGGCGGAGGCTCCGCCGCCTCCTGTCACGGTCACGCTCTTGAGGCCCAGTTTTGAGCCGTCGATCCACGCGTAGTATTTATTTCCCGCCTTGCACTCAAACTCAAACGAATACACGCCCCTTTGGGCAATCCCCTCTGTGTACAGGTCTTTGTTCGCCGAGTTGTCATAAATGTGTACCGTTTTAGCGCTGCTGCCGCCGTATACAAACACATCCATTCGCATAGTGCCGTCCACGCCCGGGCTCGCCATAAATATTGAGCCGCTCGGCTCCTCGCCGCCCGTAAACGGTTTGCCCTCGGTATTCGCGTTTGATCCGCTGTCGGCCCTCGCCACCTTCACTCCGTCGTACTCCTCAAGGGTCGTCGCCTCATCGTATATTGTCAGAGTGCCGTCGCTGCCCTCGGAGCCGTTCAGGCTGTAGGTTTTTTTGCCGCCGATCTCGCCCGCGTGCTCGGCGGCGTCCCATGTTACCGTTCGGCTCGAAACTCCGTTTATCTCGATCGATCCGTTTTGCATGTTCTCATCGACCGTTATATTGTGTCTCGGTATCGGCGTCGGCGTAGGCGTTGGCGAAGGTGTGGGAGTGGGCTGATTGGGGTCAAGGGTTGACATCGGAGGGATCTCCAGCTCGTTGCCCTCGGCCAGCCAGTTGGCGTACGCCTCTATATTGAAGTAGCCCTCGCTCGTCTTACCGAGCGCGTCGTCCTTGTTTTTATCGAGCCCATGGTCCTTCTCATACTCGTCGGACATTCCGTCGCCGTCGGTGTCCTCGGGCGCGGGTCCGGAGCTGTATGTTATGGCCGGCATCTTCTTGAGATGCGCCAGGTCAATTATTCCGTTATTGCCCATTTCGGCTGTCCCTGCTCTCGCGTCGTTTACCGCACGCTCATCGACCGCGTCGCGCTTTAGGCTGTCGCCCGCGTGCTCGAGCACAAGATTAAAGGCTTGCTCGGCGGAGTGAGTGCCGATAGGATATTCGCGGATATACTGCGTGTGGTTTGTCGTTGTTCCGGCTATTGTCTCGTCGTATCTCTCTATATTGTAGGTTTTGCAGTCTCTTGTGTCAACGCCCTTTGTGTTGTCCTCGTTTATCGCTCTGACCGCGGACGACTGACTGTTTTTAGAGGCATAATAATTTCCGTCAACGGCTATATCGGTGCCCCATTTTGACTTACCGCCCTTGCTGCCGCCGTACATCTCATAAAATCTGTTGATCGAGCTGCTGGCGGGGCCCTCTTTATAGTAATTCGAAACCAAGTTCACGCGCACGCCGTTCTCGCCGCCGTAGGAGCTGTTGCCGTTCCAGTTGTAGAACACGTTGTTTCGGATATCGAGCAGGCTCTCGGTGTCCTTGCCGCCCTTGTAGGAGCTGACCGTCTCGCTTGTGCCCACTCGGGGAAAGCGGCTGTTGGCGCTTGACACCATGTTGTGGTGGTACGAGACGTTGACGCCGCCCCAGATGCCGCCGTATCCGTGGGCCTCTATGCCGCTGCCCTCGTCGTGTATCGAGCGGTTGAGGGGCTCGGTCATGATGCACCACTGGATCGTGGAATCCTTTATCGCGTAGAACGAGCAGCACTCGTCGGTGGACCAGCTCATGCTGCAATGGTCGACGATCAGATTCGATGTGCTGCTTGTGCCGCCCAGCGCGTCGTCGTCATACTTTTTGTCGACCTCGCTGTATACGCCCATACGGAACCTGAGATAGCGCATGATTATGTTGTCGGCGCTGACCTTGACCGGAGCGCCCGAAATGCAGACGCCGCCGCCCGGCGCGGTCTGGCCCAGAATAGTCAGATTCTTTTTTGAGATATTGATCGGCGATCTAAGCTCGATCTTTCCGCCTTTGTCAAACACGATTATCCTATTCTCTTTTGAGACCGCGTCTCGGAACGTGCCCGTACCGCTGTCCCCAAAATTATTAACGTGATAGACCTCGGGCTTTGACGCGGCTCTGGCGCCTGTGGTGTACATTCCGCCGCCCTCCGCGCCGGGGAAGGCGATGAGCTTGTCGGCTTCCGCGGCAGCATCCTGCGGCGCCGCGAGAACCGTCGGCGAAAGACACAGCGCCATACACAAAAACAGAGCGATCAACTTTTTCATATATATTCCTCCTGCAAAAAATTTCAAAAACAAAAGAGACCATAATCCAAGGGCACGCAAATAAACCCTTGAATTACAGTCTCGCAAATTCGTTATGAACCGCGGCCCCGGGAATCATCAAAATTCCGTGATGACGAGGTCCGCGACGGCACGCGCCGCATGCTACTCCCCAAATTCCTCATAATTATACCATGCTTTCCTCTGTTTTTCAAGCGAAAATAACAGGTTTTTTTGACATATACTTCGGCTTTATTGTCCGTTTGGGGCAAGCTTCCCCAAAGGCTGAGCCGTATCGGGATTTATTTGCCCAAATATGTAAAGTGCATGTAATTGACAGTTCCGCTCACCCAGGCGTTGCCGCCCCAGAGCCATCCGTACTTGGCGAAGGTCTGCACGACCGCGCCGGTCGGAGCAAACGAGAATATCGAGTTGTCGGGGTCATAGAAGGTTCCTATCTGCTGTCCGCTCTTGTAGACGCAGTAGTTCTCGTTGTAGTTTATGTCAAGGACCGTGCCGTAGTTGTTCTCGGGCAGACTGCCGCCCGAAAGCGCGCTTCTCCACGCGTATCCGGCCACATCCTTGATCGGCGGCTTTGTGGGCGAGTTGTATATCTCGTTGAATATCGCCACAACGTCGTCTTTTAATACCGTGTTGATCTTAAACGTCCGCCAGCCGGTCTGCAGCTCGGTCGCTCCGTCGGGCAGCTCCCAAACGGGCACCGTGACTTCCGTCATGTGAGCGTCGGCTTCCTCCATTGTGGTGTATCTGATTCCCAGATCGCCGAATATTCTCATCTCTTTGTCCATAGCCTCGCCGGTCGCGAGCGTCTCGGAATAGGTCTTGAGCTGATAAAGTCCGTTCGCGTCGGGCACCTGAAGCGGCGTGCCGCTTGCCGCGAAGCCTCCGGTTCCGTCGGGAGCGGGCAGGGGATCGGTCTCGACCACCGGCTCACTGCCTCCGCCCACGATCTCTCCGCCGGGTGTGACGAGGGTCTTGTCGGGCGCGTTGCGCAGCGCTATGACCGTGCCGTTGCTCTGCATTACGGTTTTCTCGAGCGTATAGATGCGTCTGCCGTTCGAGTCGGTTCCCTCTTTGAGCGCCGACTGTATCTGTCCGTCGACGTCTCTGCCGTATTTTACGAAGCAGCGATAGGCTATGATCGCCGCTTCCTCGCGGGAGACATAATCAAGGGGCTTGAACAGGCCCTCATATCCCGCCATCAAGTCGTTGTCGAGCATGAACGCCACATAGTCCCTGGCCCACGAGTCGATCTGCCACGCGTCCTGGATATCGTCAAACACTCCGCTCGACGGAAAATACGGGCCCAAAACGCCCGCCGCAGACAGCGTGCTGGTTATGACCTTGCACATTTCCTCGCGCGTTATGAAGTTCGCGGGGAAGAAGTGCCCCTCGCCGTCGCCGCTGATGATACCCGCGTAGTACGCCATATTGGGGAAGGCGTTGTCGGTATCAATAAACGGGTTATACGCGTTTGACGACACGTTCTCGGCTGTTATCGTGGCGTAGATATTGACCGCCACGTTTATAAAATCAAGCCTGTTTATGGCGTCGGTATAAGGCTTTTTGCCGTATTCCGTGGAAATAAGGCTGTAGTCCATCGCGCCCTTTACCGTGTCAGTCGCCCACCAGTTGGGGTCATAGGCATAGGCGCCGAGGCTTGATGCCAGCAGACAAAGCGTCAGCAAAACCGCGGTAATTGTCTTTTTCACAAAAACACCTCTCTAATAATCAATAATAAATTTCCGTGTAAAACATAAATCTAATTATAACACATTTTTCTTGTTTTCTCAACAAAGAGGCATTATTATTAATAGAAATTTAATATAAAATTCATAATAATGGAAATATTTTACTTCTTTTTATATTCCTCAACTATGAATCTGGGACGGGCCTTTGTCTCTCTGTAGGTCTTGCCGATATACTCGCCTATAACGCCGATCGACACCAGCTGAACTCCGCCCAGGAACCAGATCGAGCACATCAGCGAGGCCCAGCCGACCGAGGAATTTCCGAAGAATTTGCTGACAAGAGTGTATATCGCCGCGATTATGGCCGCGGCGCACACGAGCATTCCGGCCCAGCCGACGATCCTGATCGGCTTGATGCTGAAGGAGGTTATTCCGTCAAACGCGAGCGCCAGCATCTTTTTGAGCGGGTATTTGCTCTCGCCCGCGAATCTCTCGGCGCGCTCATAGTAAACGCTGTCGCTCTTAAAGCCGATAGCGGGCACTATGCCGCGCAGAAACAGATTCGCCTCTTTGTACTCACTGAGAGCGTTCAGCGCCCTTCGGCTCATCAAACGGTAGTCGGCATGGTTGAAAACGACCTCGGTGTCCATGGACGCCAAAAACTTATAGTAGCCCTCGGCGGTGAAACGCTTGAAGAAGGTGTCGGTCTTGCGTTTGCTGCGCACGCCGTAAACCACGTCGCAGCCGCCGTCGAATTTTTTCACCATCTCGGGGATCGCGTTTATATCGTCCTGCAAGTCCGCGTCGATCGAAACCGCGCAGTCGCACTCGTCCTTGACGGTCATAAGACCCGCCAGCAGAGCGCGCTGGTGTCCCGAATTGTGCGCCAGCTTAATTCCGCGGAATATGCTGTCGCTGTCGCAAAGACCGCTTATTATGCTCCAGGTCTTGTCTCGGCTGCCGTCGTCCACCATAACGATCTTGCTTTCGGGAGAAATAAGGCCCTCGCCCTCCATTTTGGCGAAAAGCCCGCGCATGCGCGACGACGTTTCACCAAGCACTTCCTCCTCGTTGTAGCAAGGCATAACCACAAAAAGCTTTGTGTCTTTCATTGGTATCACTTCCTAAAATAAATTATTATTCTTTGAACAAAACGGGTAGGCGGAAAGCCTACCCTTTAAGTTCTGTATTTTATACTCTTTTACTCGGCAGCAGCCTCGCCTGCCGCCTGCTGAGCCGCGTCGGCTGCCTGATCGGCCGCTCCCGCTGCCGCGTCCGCTGCTTCGTCAACCGCGCCCGCAGCCTCATCAGCCGCGCCCTCGGCCGCATCCGCAGCGCCTTCAGCCTCGCCCGCCGCTGCGTCCTCGGTTTCGGCTTCCGCCTGCTGAGCCGCCATATCCTCGGCGCTCATAACAATATTGCCGCTCTCGTCGACCAAGTTTCCGTTTTCGTCAACAGTCACGTTCATCGACTGGCTCGCGTCGGGATTGCTCTCCTCGGCCGCTTCGTCCTCAAGATTGGCCTGACGGATCGAGACGTATGTCAAAACGATGGACGACAGAATGAACAGTATGGCGAACACCGCCGTGAATTTACGGAGCATGGCGTCAATCGTTCTGCCTTTATTCTTGCCGAAAAATGTTTCGGCGCCGCCGGCGATAGCGCCGGACAAGCCCTGCTGCCTGCCGTGCTGCATGAGCACGATGACCGTGAGCACCAGAGCGATAATTACATGTACAATAACCAAAGCTGTTATCATTTAAACTTCCTCCTTATACGCCGCGCGTATAGTAATATATTACAGTGTTTGCTAAACATCAGTATTCTAGATTATAGCACACTCAAACACAAAATGCAAGAGTTTTTTTCAAATATTGCAAATTTTTTTAAAAAATCCGCTCATGCCCGCTACAGCTCGAAATTCTGCGCCCTGTGAGCCTTTCGATAGGCGTCGGGAGTGAGGCCGGTGTACTTTTTAAACGATGTGTAAAAATAGCTTCCCGAATTGAGGCCCACCTCTTTGCCTATATCGCGGGCGGTCAGATTGGTTTCGATCAGCATTTTGCAAACCTGGTCGAACCTCTTGCGGGTCAGGTATTCCGATATGGATATGCCCTGGCTCTTTTTGAATATGCTTCTGATATAATTAGAGCTGCGGTTGACGTTGGCCGCGATGACCTCGACCGACAGAGACGAGTCTGTATAATTCTCGTTTATATATTTAAGGATAGCCAGCACTATAAAATCCTTTTTTGTGTCGGACTTCGACATCTGAATGATCTTCATGACCCTTTTGCAGCGTTTTTCCACAAACGCGATCAGATCGTCGATCGACTCAAGCGCGGTGAGCGCCTCTATTATGCTGCCGTCGGAGAACTCGCCGTCGTCTTTTTCGGAAACTATCATGCCGTCGACCGCCAGCAGCAGCCGCGCGGTATGCAGCACGATCGTGTCGTATGACATATTGTCGATCGTTCCGATAAAGGCCGAGACCGCTCTGCTGAGCGCGATCTCGTCGCGTGACTGAACGCACTCGAATATCTCCCGCTCAAGCAGCGACGGATACTCGCAGCTGAGCCTGGACATCGAAAGCGTGTCGTCGTAATTTATGATCGAGTAGGGCTTGAACGAGAGCCTGTAGAGCATGGCCGTGCGGGCGTTTTTGTAAAGCTTTGAGCACTCGTCGGGGACGCAGCTGCCCGACGTGCAGAACGACAGCGTTGTGTTGAGCCCGAAAAGCTCGACAATGTGCCGCTTGAAATCCTGCGACTGCTCGCGGATAAACGAAAGATCCGAGCCGTGGTTGAGCAAAAATCCCACCGTCATCGCCTCGAACTCCGCGCCGTAGCACTCCGAAAACGCGCCGTAAAGCTCCTCGCCTATATTGCGTATGGCGTAGATAATGTTCGGAATGTCGGACAGCGCCACATCATCTCCGCGGTTTATTCTGACAAGGATCACGGTAAAGTACCGCGACGTCATTCTTATTCCCAGCTCCGCCGAGATCTTGGGATTGAAATCCCTGCTTCCGAGCAGGAGCCTTCTTATAAATTTTTCTCTTTTGCTGAGCTCGTTTCTGTGCTCAAGAGTTGTTATATGCGCGCTTTGACGCGTCATGCTGCTAAATTCGTTAGGTTCCATACCAAAGCCGCCTTTGCACAATTAAATTCGATAATATGTATTTGATTTTTTACAAATCACAGTCATTCATGTTTATCGTGTAAATAATATAACACATAAGCGCCGCTTTGTAAACATGTAAATTTGACGAAAAACAGAGCGTCAAAACTCGCGTATTAGTTCAATCTCTCTCGGAATTTTCCATATGGCCGCCTTGACGTTCTCGTCGGCGCGGTAATCGGGCGCGGACGGGTTTTCGGCGCGGCCCGTGTCGCCGAAAATATACTTCCTGTCGCCGTACAGGTTAAATCCGGGCGGGCAGCATTTGATCTCGACCAGGTGCCGCTCGTCCGCCGCCATCGGCGGGGCCGGCAGAGTGTTGTTTTCGCCGTAGACATAACCCAAAAACTCGTTGTCGAAATACACGGCGATCAGCGACGAGCCGCCGCAGTCTATTTTGAGTATCGGTTTGTTTATGTTTTCTTCTATATATATTATCTTTTTCGCCGAGGCGCGCTTATCCGCGAACGGGTACCCGCACCGCACCAGATTCGTCTCGCTCTCTATTCCCGACGGGCGTATGAAAAAGCTGTCGCGGGTCTGCACCTGCCTTGAGTCGAAGCTGCGCCAGCCGAAGGACGGCATGACCTTGAAATCCCCCAAAAGAAACGCGAAGGTGTTTCGGCAGTCATCGACCGCTATTTTATTCTCTCCGGGCAATATGTTGTTCGTTATATCGTAGTAAGCGCCGCGCTCGTCGGCCGCGCCGCGGCTCACGAGTATGTCGTTTATGCTCACCATGCCGCAGGGGTCGGTGACGAGCAGCGTCGTTTTTTCGGCATAGTCCTCCGAGGCTGTGAACACAAACTCCGCTTTGCCGCCGCTCTCGGCCGGCATAAGAGGAAGCACGTTATCCTCGGGCAGCGTTATCGTCCACTTGTCCTGGTTCACCACAACGGGAACTATCTCCCTGAGGGTGTTGCGTATAAGCTCAAGCGGGATTATTTCGGTGTCTGATTTGGGTATATCGTGGAGGATGCGCGTTCCGCCCGCCTTGGCTTTCTCGGCGTTGAGCCTGCCTTTTTTGTTAAAGGCGCAGCCGGGAGTGACGAGCAGCGTGCCGTAGGACTTTTCTCCCATGCTCACTCCCGAGCCGTCGAAGGCCGCGCAGCGCTCGAACAAATTCTCGTCGGTCACGTCAAAGCGGCGGCTCATCTCGAACAGACGGTCGCATATGCCGGTCACCGCCTCGCTGAGGCGCATCGCCTCGCCGTTCTCGCCGCCGGGCGTGTAGCAGCGCTGTATGGCGCGGGTCGGGCACACGAGCAGTATTCTGTGGGCGCGCTTTTGCTCGATCTCGGCCAGATGCCTCAGTTTTTTGAATATATCGGGGATCACCGCGGACCACGGCACATGGGTCGGAAACGATATGCGGCGGGCGCTGATGGCCCCGTAGTTAAGGCGCGGATAGCACGAGTTTATCACAAACGTGGAAATGCCGCACTCCATCAGTTTTCGCAGACATTCCTCAAAATCCTCGGGAGACAGGCCCCAGCCCGTGCCGCCGAACACCGAGGCCGCCGCCTCGCCGCCGCCCTGCTGCCGCGCCAGACCCGACGCCATCGAGGCCGAAAAAACGCTGACCTCGTCGGGCGTCTTGACCGTGATCGACGGCATGAGGGCGCCTCCGCAGCCCTCGGACTCCAGATACGAGCCGCGCTCCTCGATCATGTTTATCGGCGATAATGCGGTGCCGGACGTCATAAAAAGCTTCTTTCCGTGAGACGAGCACCATTGCGCCACGGGCATCAGGCTGGCGTCCCTGAATCGGGCGGTTATCCTGCGCCAATAGCGGTCCTTGAATTTCGAGGGCTCGCCCTCCGAAAACAGTTCCTTTAAAAACGGCTCGGCTTCCATTCCGTAGTCGTTTTTGAATTCCTCCCCTATCTCGTCGTACCAAGGCACGGTCGAGCCGCTCAGATCCGAAAATCCAGGGAACTCGGCGCAAAAGCCGGTTATATAATCAAAAGCCCCGCCGGAAAGCCCCGCCTTCACGCGCTCGTACACGCCGCCTATCGTCTCATAGGCGCACACCTCGTAAAACGGCGAGGGGCGGCTAAGGTCGCTTATCTTCATGACCTCGCCGTCGTTGCCGAGAGCCAGACGGCACGAGCCCACGGCGGGCGCCGAGGCTTCTCCGCTCCGCGCGCCGCTGAGACCGAGCCACACGGAAAGATCCCTCTCGGCGCAGCACGCGATCAGGTCTCCGAGCGCGGAAAGAAAGCCGTCCTCAAGGTTTCCGAAGGTCAGCACAACTCCGTCAAATCCGTGTTCCTTGATTTGACCAAGCCTCTTTTTGATGATGTTCATATCGTCCTCGTCGGTGATGTCAACAACACCGTCAATGATCAAGGACAATAAAAAGTTCAACCCGTTCATTATATTTCTCCTTACGCGGCGATCGCATTTTCGAAGTTGACAAAACAGTTAATTATTATTATACTATAACTAAATAAAAAAATAAACTGTTTTTTTAAAATTTTTATAAAGGAGCGAACAAAATGAAAATAGCTTTGATCAACGAAAACTCACAGGCGGCAAAGAACAGCATGATCTACGCGTCGCTTAAAAAGGTCGCGGAGCCTTTGGGACACGAGGTCGTTAACTACGGCATGTACAGCACGGACGACGAGACGCAGCTCACATATGTTATGAACGGACTGCTGGCGGCTATCCTGCTCAACTCCGGCGCGGCCGACTTTGTGGTTACCGGCTGCGGCACGGGCGAGGGCGCGATGCTGGCGCTCAACTCGTTCCCCGGCGTGCTCTGCGGACACGTCACAAACCCTCTTGACGCGTATCTGTTCGGTCAGGTGAACAACGGCAACGCGATAGCAATGCCGTTCGCGCAGGGCTTCGGCTGGGGCGCCGAGCTGAATCTCGACTACACATTTGAAAAGCTGCTGTGCGACGAGATGGGCGGCGGCTATCCCAAAGAGAGAGCGGTTCCCGAGCAGGCCAACAAGAAGATACTGGACGAGGTAAAGAAGATCACCCACCACGACATTATGTACGTGCTCAAAAACATCGACCAAGACTTCCTGAAAAAGACGATCAGCGGCGAAAAATTCTCGGAGCTGTTCTTCGAAAGCTGCAAGGTTCCCGAAATTGCCGACTACTTAAAGAGCGTGATAGGCTAAAGCAAGTTCAAAAAAGCGGAGCGGAAAGATCCGCTCCGCTTTTGCGCGCCGCGCATTGTTGACATTTAGCCTATTTTGTATTATAATGCGAATATAGTCAAAAAATATCAGGAATAGCGGTGATTACAAAATGAGGTATCCAAAAAAAATAATTTTTCTTATAATACTGTTGGTGCCGTTCTGCCTCGGCACTATAGGATATTTTCTTGAAGGCCAAACGCTGCTTAATTCAATGTACGGATCTTTTGTTCTCTACGCCTTAGGGCCTGTTTACGACAATACGAACGCATGGATCGAAATAGCCAGATGGACCGCGCCGGCGGTTCTCGCCAGCGGACTGCTGCTGGCGCTTAAAGACATACTTTACGAAATCAAGACCTTTTTCCTCGGCTTCAGGGGCGACGCTTCGGCCATATACTGTGACAACGACTTTGGCGAGATCCTGAAAAACAACCTGAGCCACGGAGTGCTCATAAAAAACGAGACCGTGAAGGACGTCAAATACCATATAATCATGTTTGACGAGGATGAAAAGAGCTTTAATTTCTACGCGGCCAACAAAGACCGCCTCGCCAATCAAGCCGTTTATATAAAATCCAACACAGCGGACGCCTTCAAACTTAACGTCGACGGAGTGAAATTTTTTAACATAAACGAGATCATTGCGGCGAACTACTGGAGGGACCGTAATCTCACGGAATTTATGACGGACAGCGGCATTAATATCAAAATCGCAGTTCTGGGTTTCGAAAGGCTCGGCCAAAAGCTCCTGAGTGGCGCGGTACTTAACAATCTTTATTCTTTAAACCAGCGTATCGAATACCATGTGTGGGGAGACTTCGGACTTTATAAAAATCTTCACGACGATCTTGAGCTTATGAACGGCGACGTTATTGTCTGGCACGAGGACAACGCGGAAAATGCAGTCAACACCATCGCCGGCATGGACCGCATTATCATCACCGACAACAATATTGATATGATCTCGGCGCTCACGGAACTGGGAGCCGACGACAAAACCGACTGCTTTGACCCGTACGGACGGATCGACATTGTTTATAACGACAGCCGCGTATACACCTTCGGCCGATATGAGGACATCCTTACGGAGGAGAACATAAAAACAGACAATCTGTATTACCTCGCGAAGCGGCTCAATTACCAATACGCCGTTATGTACGGCGGAACGCGGGCAGATACCGCAAACGAGGACGCGGCGATCGAGGCTGAGTGGAACAAGCTCAACAGCTTTACAAAGGGCTCAAATATCGCCTCGGCGAACTATCACGACATAAGACTGATAATAATGAAAAATCGCGGCGCAACCAAGGTTACCGACGAGATGGCGGAGATCGAGCATATCAGATGGTGCAGGTACCATTACCTTAATCACTGGAAGTATGCCGAGACCGCGGACGGCAAAAAAGACGCCGCGAAAAAACTTCACCCGTGTCTGGTTCCGTTCAGCGACCTGTCGGCCGATAATATGGGCAAAGACAAAGATGCCATAAACCTTTTGCTGAAACTGAAATCAAAGCCGAATTTATAAGCTTATGACACGAAATGCGTGTTTTTTAACGTGAATGATGTTGTTTTTTAATATAATCTATGATATACTTAAATTAAATAAAAAATTAATTAACAACATTTTAAGGAGGTTAAAATTATGGATCCTGTTTCAACACCTTTGCCCGAGGATCTCGTCGGCGGACTGGCGGTCGGAAGCATATTGGGATTTATCGCCGCATGCGCTCTTGTGTTTTGGATATTCCAAATTATCGCATACTGGAAAATGTTCACCAAGGCGGGCGAGCCCGGCTGGAAGAGCATTATCCCGTTCTACAACCAATATGTCATGTATAAGCTGACATGGAAAACATCGTGGTTCTGGATCTCGCTGATAGTCGCTGTTGTATACGGCGTATTCACGTCTTTGAACCAAAACTTCCCCGATGTTATGCTCTATGCGGTTCTGCTGCTCGTATTCGCGATCATCATTCTGGTACTCACAATAATCTCGTACCACAAGATCTCTAAGTCATACGGACACGGCGCGGGATACACCGTGGGCATGCTGTTCCTGTGGCCCATATTCGTGCTTATTCTGGGCTACGGCAAGTCAAGGTACATAGGCCCCGAAGGCATAGCAAAATCATAACAAGCAAACAAAAAACAAGGCGGATCACTTCGCTTTGGATCCGCCTTGTTTTATTGTTTTATTCTCCGGGATACTTCATTCCCCAGCGGGCGCGCATCTCGTCCATAATACCCATAACGAACAAGCTCTCTTTGTGCGGCATTTCCGCGCACTCGATCTTTCCTTCATTTATAGCCTTGATACAGGCGCCCAGCTCATATACATAGCCCGATTCAAACTTGGGCGCTATCTCGCGGATAAGCTCTTTTTTCTCGTTATAGACCTTGGCGCTTTTCCAGTTCGACGGTCCCGCGATCTCGATAATTCCGTTCTCGCACATCAATGTGATCTTTGAGTCGGTGCACATGTCGGTGCAGCACATCAAAGCGCCCGTCACGCCGTTTTTGTATTTTATCACGGTCAGGCTGTGGTCGTCAACGCCCTTGCCGGACAAAGCGCCCGTGCTGTACTCGACCTCAAAATCATCGCCCAGCAGCATCGACGCCGCGGTCACGTTGTATATCCCCAGGTCAAGCAGCGCGCCGCCGCCCAGCTTCGGATCGTGTATCCACACAGAACCCGTCTTTTTGGAGCCGAAATTCGACTGCAGCATCACGGGCTTTCCTATCTCTCCACCCGAGATGACCTCTTTTATCTCGCTAACCCATGGGAAAAATCTGGTCCAAACCGCCTCGCATATAAAGGCGTTATGCTCTCTCGCCGTTTTGAACAGGTCCTCCGCCTGCGCGCGGTTTAAGCAAATCGGCTTTTCGCACAGCACGCTTTTGCCCCGCTCCAACAGCTTTTTGGAAAGCTCGTAGTGGAGAGGATGGATCGTGGCGATATACACCAGCTCGATATTCGGATCCTCGATCAACTCGTCATAGCTGCCGTAGGCCTTGGGAATATCAAATTCCTTAGCGAACTTCTCCGCCGACTCAAGCGTCCTTGACGCCGCGGCGTAAAACTCCGCCTCTTCCGTGAGCCTCACCGCCCTCGCCATCGAATGAGCGATATGCCCCGTCCCGATTATTGAAATCTTCATAAACGCCTCCTGTAACCCTCAAGCCTCCCCTTCCTTTTAAGGAGAGGGAGGTGCCTGTAAAGTCTAATCACTATTGCCGTAGGGGCGGATATTATCCGCCCGCTTTTATTTGTCTCACTTCCTGTTTATCACATAAACACCCGACATCGGCTTGATATTCTCGGTGCCGTCCCAGATAAAGCCGCGGATCTTTGTCGTCTCGGCCGTGGGCGTCAGCGCCGCGGAAGCGTTGCCCGCAGACGGGTCATACTCCGCGATATTCGCGCCGATCAAAGCGCCTCCCGCGTCATATCCCGCGATAATTATGCTGCATGAATCATCCAAACCGGATACGGCAAACGCCACCTCGCCGTCGGCAAAGCCGTCGATCTTCTCGCCGCCCTGAGTGAATTCGATGATCGGCTGACCGCCGGGCTGCTCGGTGGGATTCGGCGCCGCGGTCTCAGCGGGAGCATCCGCCTGCCAGCCCACATATACGTTGTCTATGCCCAAAACGTTGGCCGCGCTGCCGCGCGTCACGCAGCCTATGCTTGTGAGCGCAAGCTTGGGAACGGTTCCCTTGGGCTCTTTCGAGCCGAGCTTGACCGAGCTTCTCTTGGTATACTCGCCGCCCGCGGATTTGGTGTAGACTGTCACTATATTGTCGGCTCTGTTAAACTCAACCTTCAGGCCGTACCACTCGTTCGCCTTAAACGTGAATCCGGAAACAGCCGTGTCAAAGCCCTTGGGCTTTGACGCGTCGGTAAAGTCGCCTTTTGACAAGTAGTCGGTTATTTTGAGCCCTCCGTTGTCGGCCGTCTTGACCTCAAAAGCTCTGCCGTCCGACGATGTAATATACGCGTTATCGGCGCTCACATTGTTCGCGTCATAAAATCTCATCAGGACCGCGTCTTTATTATCGTCGCCCATTTTGAATTCTTCCTCCGCCGCTACAACATCGGAATCAATGGGGCTTTCGGGCGCGTAGGCCCAGCCGTCGCTTCCGGTGCCCTGATCATCTATGGCAAGATAGTTGTCGCCCGCGGCTCTTTCCGCTGCCGAAGGCGCTTTGGCGCCGGTGCCGAAGTTCACGGTCAGCTCTCTGCCGTCCGTTCCCGAGATCTTGTCGCCGTTTGAGAAA
>CANPWW010000005.1 GCA_947585115.1 uncultured Monoglobus sp. | reverse complement strand
GAGCCGCTGCTCGACACGATCGATGCGAAGTGCGGCCTCAAGGTGGGCGACAACATAACCACCGACCACATCATGCCCGCGGGTGCCAAGATACTGCCGCTGCGCTCCAATATTCCAAAAATATCGGAATACTGCTTCGCGGTGTGCGACGAGGAGTTCCCCAAGAGAGCGCTTGAGCTTAAACGCAGCATAGTGGTTGGCGGCAGCAACTACGGTCAGGGCTCGTCCAGAGAGCACGCCGCTCTCGCGCCTCTCTACTTGGGCGTCAAGGCTGTGCTTGTCAAGTCGTTCGCCAGAATACACATGGCGAATCTGATAAACGCGGGAATCATCCCGATGACGTTCGCGAACGAGGCGGACTACGACAGGATCGACCAGATGGACGATCTGCATATCGAGAACGTGCGCGCGCAGATCGAGAGCAGCGACACGCTCAAGATCAAGGACGTCACCAAGGGCATTGAGTTCGAGGCGAAGATAGACCTGTCGGAGCGCCAGAGAAAAATGCTGCTTGCCGGCGGACTTTTGAACTACACAAAGGATAACGCATGACGTTATGATTTTGGGACGTCGAGGGCTCATAGCGACTATCGTTAATCGTTTATATCTGCATACGGAACACGTTAGTGCCTCGAACCCGCTTCGCGGCTCCGGCCGCAGCCGTCCCCTACGAAGTCGGCGGAACAACGCGTAGTCTTGTAGGGGCGGATATTATCCGCCCGCGAAAAATTCAAAAATAACTCAAGGAGGAAAAAACATGTCATATACAGCGCAAATTGAGGACGCTAAGAAAAAATTCGAGGAGGTGCTCTCGGAGCAGCTCAAAAGAGTGGAAAAAATGAAGGCCGAAAAGGACTTTATCGATTACGGAAAACTGGATCAGATCGTTATCGGCGTGGTCGGCGGCGACGGAATAGGCCCCGCCATCACCGAGCAGGCCGAGAGAATATTGAAATTCCTGCTCAAAGACGAGACGGCGAGCGGCAAGATCGCTTTTAAGGAGATCACGGGCTGCACGATAGAGCACAGAGCCGAGGTGGGCAAAGCTCTGCCCGACGACGTGCTCGACGAGCTCAAGCAGTGCCACGTTATCTTAAAAGGCCCCACCACCACGCCCAGGCAGGGCGATCCCTGGCCGAATATAGAGAGCGCCAACGTGGCCATGCGCAAGGAGCTTGATCTTTTCGCCAACGTGAGACCCGTAAAGGTTCCCGACGAGGGCATCGACTGGACGTTCTACCGCGAGAACACCGAGGGCGGATACGCTGTCGGCTCAAAGGGCGTGAACGTGACCGACGATCTGGCGATCGACTTCGTTGTTCAGACGCGCGAGGGCTCCGAGAGGATAGCGAGAGCCGCGTTCGACTACGCGAAAAAGGCCGGCAAGACCCGCGTGACCTGCGTCACAAAGGCAAATGTTATAAAAACCACCGACGGCAATTTCCTGAGCGTGTGCAAGGAGGTCGCCAAGGACTATCCCGGTATCGAGCTTGACGACTGGTATATCGACATCATGACGGCCAAGCTGGTCGACCCCAAGAGAAGGACGCAGTTCCAGGTTCTGGTGCTGCCCAATCTCTACGGCGACATTCTGACCGACGAGGCGGCCGAGTTCCAGGGCGGCGTCGGCACGGCGGGCAGCGCCAATATCGGAAAGCGCTACGCCATGTTCGAGGCTATCCACGGCAGCGCGCCCAGAATGGTGCAGGAGGGCAGAGACAAGTACGCCGATCCCTGCAGCATTATCAGAGCGGCGGTCATGCTGCTTGAGCATATCGGATACGTTGACAAGGCAAAGGCGCTTGAAAAGGCTCTCGACGAGTGCATGTACACCGAGAAAAAGCTGGTTATAACCGGCCGCGACACGGGCGCCACATCAGCCGAATTCGCGGACTACATAATGTCAAAGCTGGCATAGAAAAAACCTGAGGAGGAACCATCGGGAGAGGAACTATGGAAAAGAAAGTATCGGGCTCGGTCGTGAACCGTCTGCCCAGATATTACAGACATATTACTGATCTATACGAAAGCGGTGTCGAGCGCATTTCATCAAAGGAGCTCAGCCGCCGCATGAACGTTACCGCGTCGCAGATACGCCAGGACCTGAACTGCTTCGGCGGATTCGGGCAGCAGGGCTACGGCTACAACGTTGAGATGCTCAGAACAGAGATCGCCAAGATACTCGGCCTTGACCGTGGATACACGGCGGTCATGGTCGGAGCGGGACACATGGGCAGAACATTTGCCACGAACACCAAGTTCGAGAGCCGCGGCTTTAAGCTGATAGGCATTTTCGACTCAAGTCCGGGCGTCATAGGCACGGACATACAGGGCCATACCGTGATGGACTACGCCGAGATAGGCGATTTTGTGCGGGAACACAAGCCCGAGATGGCGATACTCACCGTGCCCAAAGACGCCACGAAAAGCGTAGCTGCGGATTTGAGGGCGCTGGGAATAAAGGCATTCATGAACTTTTCGTACACCGAGCTTCGCGAAATGGAGGGCGTTATAGTCGAGAACGTTCATTTGAGCGACAGCCTGATGCGGCTGTCCTACAAGATCTCAGAAAAAGAGGACGGCGGCAGATAACAGCGGGGTAACAATTATGAAGGTATACGCTCTTGTGGGAAAATCCGGCACCGGAAAATCCCACCACAGCATGTGGGTGGCCAGAGAAAACAATATTGACTATATCGTGGACGACGGCCTGCTCGTGTCGGACAATAAGATAATCGCGGGCAAAAGCGCCAAGAGGGAGCCGACCAAGATCGCCTCGGTGCGCACCGCCATTTTCAGCGACCCCGAGCACAGCGGAGCGGTACGCCGCGCGATAGAGGAAAACAATATCGAATCGCTGCTCATTATCGGCACAAGCGACAAAATGGTCGGCAGGATAGCCGATACGCTCGGAGTGGCGCCGATACAGAAAACGCTCTATATTGAGGACGTTTCAACGCCCGAGGAGCGCGAGATCGCGCGCGAGATGCGGCTCAAACAGGGCAAGCACGTCATTCCCGTGCCGACCTTTGAGGTCAAAAAGCAGTTTTCGGGTTATTTTATCGACCCGATGGTGCAGCTGTTCAGCCGAAAGAACAAGACCATATCCGAGGAAAAAACGGTCATGCGCCCCACGTACAGCTATCTGGGTGACTTCAAGATATCCCAGAAGGCTATTTTGGACATCTGCTCATATGAGATGCTCAGATTCGCCAGCATGTACAAACCGCTGCGGATAAAGACCGGCACCGCCAAGGGCAACAGACTCACGATTGACGCCGAGGTGTCGCTGCGTTATCCCTGCGATATCAGAGCGGAGGCGGACGCCATAGCGGCGAGCGTGAAAGAGTCGGTCGAAAGCCACACTTCGATCACCGTGAAGGATGTCAACATCTATGTCCGCACCCTTCACGTTTCGAGGATATATTTAAGACAGTTGGAAAAATACAAAGATGATATACTTAACACGGAACTTTGATCAGGTCCACACCTTCGAGTGCGGCCAATGCTTCCGCTGGAACCCGGACGGAGACGGCGGATATATCGGCGTGGCGGGCGGCAGGGTCTGCCGCGTCAAGGACGGCGCGGTAATGTGCCCCGACGCCGACAACGAGTTCTGGGAAAACTATTTCGGCGAGGGCGACGATTACGACAGGATCAAGTCCGAGCTGATATCAAGGGACCCGGAGCTTGAAAAATGCGTCAGGTACGGCTCGGGCATCAGGATACTGCGCCAGGATTTATGGGAGACGATAATATCTTTTATCATCTCGGCCAACAACAACATACCGAGAATAAAAAAGATAATCGAGACCCTGTGCGAAAGCTTCGGCGACGAGATAGAGGAGGGGCGCTTCTCTTTCCCGTCCGCGGAGAAGCTCGGCGTTCTCGACGTGGGCGATCTGGCCTGCCTGCGCGCGGGCTACCGCAACAAATATATTCTGGACGCGGCCCGCAAGGTCTCATCGGGCGAGGTCGATCTTTCGGCGGTCGCCGATATGTCCACAGCCGATGCCAAGCGCGAGCTTATGAAGATCAAGGGCGTGGGCGGCAAGGTGGCCGACTGCATACTGCTGTTTTCCTGCGCGAGATATGAGACGTTCCCTAAGGACGTCTGGATAAAGCGCGTGGTAACCGAGCTGTACGGCGTTGAGGACAAGGAAATCGACGGTTTCATAGCCGAAAAATACGGCGATCTGGCGGGCTTTGCCCAGCAGTATCTGTATTTTTGGGCGAGAGACAATAAAATCGGAACCAAATAAAAATTTTATATATTATTTTAGGAGGAATGAAAAAATGTTAGTTTCAGCAACAGACATGTTAAACAAAGCGGTCGCCGGCAAGTACGCGGTGGGTCAGTTTAACATCAACAATCTCGAGTGGACACGGTCTATCCTTGCCACGGCACAGGAGAACAGTTCTCCGGTTATTCTGGGAGTGTCCGAGGGCGCGGGCAAATATATGACCGGCTTTAAGACGGTCGCGGCTATGGTAAAGGCCATGATCGAGGAAATGGGAATCACCGTTCCGGTGGCTCTGCATCTCGACCACGGTACATACGAGGGCTGCTACAAGTGCATCAAGGCGGGCTTCTCGTCGATCATGTTCGACGGCTCCCACTTCCCGATCGACGAAAACGTCGCAAAGACCAAGGAACTGGTAACGGTGGCGCACGCCATGGGCATGTCGATAGAGGCCGAGGTCGGCTCGATCGGCGGCGAGGAAGACGGCGTTATCGGCGCGGGCGAGATTGCGGACCCCAACGAATGCAAGAGAATAGCTGATCTGGGAGTTGACTTCCTGGCCGCGGGCATAGGAAATATCCACGGCAAGTACCCCGACAACTGGAAGGGTCTCGACTTCGGCGCTCTGGCAAAGACCAAAGAGCTGATCGGCGATCTGCCTCTGGTTCTTCACGGCGGCACGGGCATTCCCGAGGATATGATAAAGAAGGCCATCTCTCTCGGCGTTGCGAAGATAAACGTTAACACCGAGTGCCAGCTTTACTTCCAGGAGGCCACCAGAAAGTACATCGAGGCCGGCAAGGACCTTGAGGGCAAGGGCTACGACCCCAGAATGCTGCTGGCTCCCGGCGCCGAGGCTATCAAAGTTGTGGTAAAAGAAAAGATGGAGCTGTTCGGCTCGATCGGCAAAGCGTAAAAGAATTTGATAATTTTTAATAAAATATCGGGATTTTATTAAAAATCAGCGGATAATATGGTTGACAAACCTAAAAAAATCTGTTATTATATATTTGTATAATAATATTATACGCTTATAAAAACGCAAAAAAAATTAATTTCCTATTATGACACACATAGGTGTTGATTTTTTTAAAACAAAAAGGCAGCCGTTGACCAAAGAACGGCTGTTTTTTTGCGCTTATCCGCTTGACACTGCGCAAAATTTACAGTATAATATTTCTATATATGTATTAGGAGATCAAGTTATGGATATTTCATCGGCACGCAGTTCGGGAGGCACTGACGTGAACTGCGATTATCTCGGAATGATGGAGGACGGCGGAGTCGGATGCTTCGCCGTGTGCGACGGCTCGCCCAGCTCCGACCCGAGCCTCGGCACCGCCGAGACGGTTATCGACTCTTTTATGGAGGATTTCAAGGCCACCTCGGACATAAGCGGCGAGACCGTGACCGAGTATTTCAAAAACGCCGATGAGAAGCTTTGGAGCCGCACCCACGAGGACGGCGGCAGCGAGTATAAGGCCTCGGCCGTGCTGGTGCTGACAGACGGGAACGTTGTCATAAGCGGCCATCTGGGCAACTGCCGCATGTACTACCTGAGCGAGAATTATCTTCAATATATAACGCCGGACCATTCTCTGGCATACATGGCGCACGCCGAGGGCAAGTTCCGTTTCCCCGGCATACGCAAAAGCCGCGAGAGGCGCAGACTGACCGCTTATATGGGGGCGGATCCCATGTGCGCCGCGGAGGTCACCGAGCCGATCGCCGTGCACAAGGGCGACGCGGTCCTCATATGCTCGGACGGGTTCTGGGAAAAAGTGACCGAGCGTCAGGTGGAGCGGACGCTGAAGCGCTCCAAATCATCATCCGAATGGCTGCGGAAAATGCTGCGCATACTGAAAGGGCACACGCCTGACGACAGCTACAGCGCGGTTACCATTATATTTTAGACCGGAAAGATCAAATCGGGAGGGATAAGCATGAGAATATTATACGAGATACTTGGAGCGGCGGGCTTTCTTTTCGCGCTGTCCATGCTTTTTATATGTATCGGGCTGTTTAAAAAGCCCAAAATAAAAGACGAACCCGAAAGCCTTGACTACGCGGCAGCCGTTGTTCCGACGGGAAACAGAGCTTTCGCGGGCTTAGAAAGGCAGGCGGAGAGCGCCGCCGATGATGAGCAGATTGATGATGACGAGGAAACTTACGAGGCTGACGGGGCCGACGAGGACAAAGATCTTGACGCAGATACAGATAACGACGCGGCCGAAACCGAGGCGGAAGCCGAAAATGAAAGCGAAGATGAAAATGAGGACGGATCCGAGGCGGGAACCGCGCGCCCCGGCGCGGGTATAGACGTTTTGGTGACTATAATCGAGACAAACAAAACATACAAGCTTTCGGTAACCGGCGAGGCGCTTATCGGCAGAAATCCCAAGTGCGACGTTGTGGTGCCGAAGCCGATGGTTTCATCCGTTCACTGCATACTGGTAAAGGATAAAAACAAGCTTATGGTCGAGGACAACAACTCAACCAACGGCACGCTCCTAAACGGCAAGCCTTTAAAACACGTGGTCGAGCTCAAAAACAACGATATGCTGACCCTCGGCGACCGCCAGATAAGAATAAACCTTTAGGGTTATTGACATGATTAATTATTTAGAAACGGGGAGAAGATATAAATGCAGTTTATTTCAATCGGCTTTTTGGTGTTTATGGCGGTGTTTGTTGTCATATACAGCGTTGTTCCCGCAAAGTTCAGAAGGCCGTTTTTGGTAATATGCAATATCCTTTATTATATCACTTGGGCGAAAAGTGTTTTTGATCTGATCCCAATAGTAGCGATAACATTGATCACATGGGTATGCGCGCTGATAATTAAAAGGACCCCCGGCGTTCGCACTAGGAAAATCGCGTTGATTTTTTCGATAGCGGGCTGCATAGGCTCTCTGGCGTATTTTAAATATGCGAATTTTCTTTTAAACACATTCGGCTCAATAATGGGCTTTATTTTGCCCGGGGAGTACAATTATAAGTTAAATATTATTCTTCCGCTCGGAATATCTTTTTTCACATTCCAATCCCTCGCTTATGTGTTTGAGGTATACAAGAAAAACGTAGCCGCGGAACACAACCTGATTACATATGCGGCCTATGTAACATTTTTCCCGACCGTTATGTCGGGCCCGATAGAGAGACCGACCGGCTTGCTGAGACAGCTCAGAGAAGATGAGCTGCAAAGAGCTGACTTTGCTGAACTGAAATCGGGACTTCTTCTTGTTTTATACGGCGGCTTTGTAAAATATGTCGTCGCTGACAGACTTGCTGTGTTTACCGATACGGTATTTAATTCCTATATGGCTTACGGCTCGACCGAGCTGTGGCTGTCCGCTATCGGCTACACTCTGCAAATATATTGTGACTTTTTTGCTTATTCCGTTATGGCTTTCGGCCTTGCCAAGATGATGGGCTTTAATATTATCGAGAATTTTAACGCTCCGTATCTGGCGGTGTCCATACGCGATTTTTGGAGAAGATGGCATATCTCGCTAAGCACATGGTTCCGTGATTATGTGTATATTCCGCTTGGCGGAAACCGATGCTCAAAACTCAGGAAAAATTTTAATCTTGTGGTTACGTTTCTTGTCAGCGGAATCTGGCACGGAGCGTCGTGGACATACATAGTTTGGGGTTTTTTGCACGGCCTTTATCAGGTGATAGGCGATCTTACCGCGCCATTCAGAAAAAATCTATATAAAAAATATTCTTTTAAAACCGATCGTTTCGGCTTCAAGCTGGGGCAGCGGCTGGTTACTTTTATTTTGGTGGCCGTGGCCTGGATATTCTTTCGCTCCGCCACCGTGACCGACGCTTTTCTTTACATTGGCAGAATGGTGACAAATTTTAACATCTGGAATTTATTTAACAAGTCCATTTATAATTTGGGATTGGACGCTGTTCAAGTGAGCATTCTCGCAATCGCGCTTTGCGTGGTTTTTGTCCTTGATTGTATAAAGTATCGAACGGGCAGAGGCATAGATGAGCTTGTTTTGAAACAGAATTGGGGATTCCAAGGAATAATATATATTGTTCTGTTTTTGGCGATTTTTGTGTTCGGAATGTACGGCCCGGCATACAACGCGCAAGAGTTTATATATTTTCAGTTCTAACGGGAGGATAATATAATTATGAACGTCTTAAAAAATAAAAATTTCGTTCGGGCCTATAAAATAATCGCGATACTTTTGATCTTTACTCTGGCGCTGAGTTCGGTATTTTCCGTGCTTTCATTTAAGTACGGCGACGGCATTATGGGAATTAAGTATTTATACAAACAGGATAATGATTCCGTTGATGTGCTCGTGCTGGGCAGCAGTCACGCTTTTGAAAATGTAAATACCGGCGTGCTGTATGATTCATACGGAATGGCGGCGTATGTCTTGGCGGGAAGCGTACAGCCTTATTGGAATACATATTATTATCTTATGGAAGCGCTAAAGACTCAAACCCCAAAATTGATCGTACTTGACGCTTTTGGCTCAACGTTTAACGACGAATACAGTGATAACAGCAGAATAATTAAAAATACTTTGGGAATACGCGATATTGCCATCCGTTATAAGGCGCTGAAGGTTTCGTCGCCCAAAGACAAGTTTTATGATTATTTACTATCATACAGGTTATGGCATTCAAGATATACCGAGTTTGGCGCCTCTGATTTTCCACAATATTATAAAAGGCCTTTTTGGTATTATTACAAAGGTTTCGGCGTTAATTTTACGACGAAGTCGCAAAATAAGCCCGATCCGGATAAAATAACCACCGAGACGCCGCTTTTTCCCAAATCCGAGGAATATTACAGAAAAATCATCGAACTGTGCAAGCAGGAGAATATTCCTCTTTTGATTGTGAAGTCGCCTTACATATTGAATGAGGATAGTATGAAAAAGTACAATATGTCCAAAAAAATTGCCGACGAATATGGGGTTCCCTTTATCAACTTTAACAGTTCAAAGTATTATAATTCAATGAAACTGGATTTTTCCAAAGACTTCGCGGATATAAATCATTTGAATTATATGGGAAACGTAAAGTATACAAAGGCGTTGGCGGAGGAAATAAAAAAGCGGTTCGATATCCCCGACCGCAAGGGGCAGCAGGAATACGAATCATGGGAAATGCACAGCAAGGATGTGCTTGGCAGGACGGAAAACCAATATCTGAAAAATGAGAATAACGTCGGGGCATACTTTGAAAAATTAAAAAAAGAAAGATATGTTATAACCATCGCGACTATAAGCGATACCGATAAAATATTGGGCAAGTGCAAGGAAAGTCTTGAAGGCTTGGGGATCGACACAGCCGAGCTGCGCGACGGCCGCGTTTATGTGATCCGCGGCGGAACCGTTGACTATAGCGGCGAAAATAGCTTTGAAAAAATGATAAGGCTTGATAATCACGTTCTCTCTTTTGAAAAGTCGGACAGTCAGCCGGAGCTGAGTTTAAAATGGGACGGTAAAGAGCAGATTTCCGAGAAAAAGGGATGCTATGTGAGCGTTTATGACAGCTTTTCAAAAGAGTTAGTCGAAAATATCCGTTTTGAGTGGAGCGGAAGCGCGACAGTTAAAAAACCCGCGGTTGAGAAAAAATAGCGGGCAGATACAAAAATCAGGGGCATGATTTGAAACAAAAACATGCCCTGTAGTATATATTTTTAAATTCGTCGTAAATTTGAAAGATCCGAAAACATTATAAAAATGTTTTAAAACATTCTTTCTCTGAAGCTGTAGTATTCGGCGCCGGCGGAGATTATGTGGTCAAAAAGCTTAACGCCGACGCATTCCAGCGCTTCCCTGATCTCGGTGGTAACCATTCTGTCGGCCTCGCTGGGGAACGCTATGCCGCTGGGGTGGTTGTGGCTCAGTATGACATACGCCGCTCCCGATGTGACCGCCTCGCGCACTATGGCGCTCATGTTGACCGCGGCTGAGTCAAAGCTGCCGCTTTCAAAAACGCTGTGCTTTATGATCTTTAGAGTCGGGGTCAGGTACCAGACGATGATGCGCTCCTGGTCGGTGTCGAGATATTGGGAGCAAATGTATTCCCTGAGGTCGTCGGGGTTTGAATCCTTTTTCGTGTATCCGTCGCGGAGATAGGCGTTTTTCGACGCGGCCACGGCCCTCATTGTCATGGGCAGGCTGCGCAGGAATCTTGCCGCGGCGGGCCCGACGCCGTCCACCTTCAAAAGCTCGTCGAGCGGAGCGGTCAGAGCGCCGTACGCCGAGCCGAATTTTTTGATAAGCTCGTGGGCGATCACGTTGGTGTTCGCTCTGGGTATCGCCGAAAAAAGCATTATTTCCAGCAGCTCGTGCTCGGGCAGGTTTTCGTATCCGATTTTCTCGGCCTTTTCGTACATTCTTTGTCTGTGTCCCGCGTGGACGTTTTTTTCACTCATAATATCACACCGTTTGATCTTTTTTTCCTAAAATATTATAACAATTTTCCGCGCGGGTGTCAAGCGGCGCCGATCGGCGGCAGGCCGCTATATGGGAATTTTTTCTGATTTCTATAGAAATTTTGTTTATTTCAAGAAAAACCTTTATTTTTTTGCCACATGTGGTATAATAAGCATATTAATAAAATTTATGGGGTGGTGACGATATGATCCAGGACGATAAGATCAGGATCTCAACGGTCCGCCGCGGCAAGCGGCACGGGACGCGCCCTCATTTTCACCGCGACAACGAGCTGTATTATCTTGAGGAGGGCAAAAGCAAAATGTTTGTGGACACAAAGCTGTACAGCTTGTCCGAGGGCAGCCTGGTGTTTATAAAAAGCGGAAGAATACACAAAACCCTGTCGGGGGATAATAACACTCATGTGCGGACGGTTCTCATGTTTCCCGACAGCGCGATAACCGAGCTCAAACGCAGCGGCGACGGCGAGCTCAGCTTTGACAGCTTTGACTCGATAATAATCCATGTTCCCGAGATCATGCAGGGCCGCGTCAAGCAGATGTTCAAGGAGATCGAGAGCGAGCTCAGCGCGCCCGACTGCATGTCTGAGATCATGATACGCGGAGTGCTGTCAACGCTGCTTATTCAAATGCTGAGACGCTACAGCCGCCAGTCTTACGAGTACCGCTCGGACCAGGACACCCTCGACGAGGTCATAAGAAACGCGATCGACTATATCAGAATGAATTTCAGCGCCGATATAACTCTTAGCAAGACTGCGGATTACGTTCACATGAGCTCGACATACTTCTCGAAAAAATTCAAAAAGGAGACAGGCATCGGCTTTAAGGAATACTTATGCAAGTTTAGGCTTCACAAAGCGGAGGATATGCTGAAAAGCCCCGATTTTGTCTCGATAACCGACGTCGCCGCGAAGTGCGGTTTCAGCGACAGCAATTATTTCGCAACCACGTTTAAGGGAGAGTACGGCGTTTCGCCCAACAAGTACAGGCACCTGATCGAGTGAGGCCTAAAACGCGCTGAATATCCCGTACAGGCTTTTCATCATGCCGTGGCCGATCACGCTGTCAAAAAGCGCCGAGACGAGAGCCGCGCACGCGAACACCGCGAGGCAGACGGCGGCTCTGAGCAGCGCTTTCGGTTTTATTGCAAACCAGGAGATAAGGCGTTTTTTTCCGCGTTTGGGCGGAGTTTCGCCGCGGGCCGAGCGGCACTCCAGCAAAAGCCAGACCGAGGCGCACAGAGGCAGAGCGCCGCACAGGACCACCGACACCAGCGCGAACGCGGCGCCCTTGGCCCCGTATCTTGCGATAAAAAACGCGGCCGAAAAGCCCATGCTGAAGCCTCTGAATATTAGGCGCGCCAGCGCGAACGGGAGCAGCGGAGGCAGTATTCCGCCGAGGACCATAATGATTCCGGTGACGATCAGCGTAGGAAACGTCGCCTTGAATATTTCGCCCGGCGACGCGCCCAGCAGCACCGAGCCGCTGAAATAGTTCTGCATATAGGCGAACACCGCGTTTTTGTTTTCAACGGACATGCGGATATAGGCGAACACCCCGAAGGCCGCGCCCACGGCTATAAGACAGGCGCACAGCAATATGCGCCGCTTGTTTTTAAATAAAAAGCGGCGCGCGGCCGCGGCCGCCTTGTTCCTGCCTCCCGCCGAGCGGCTGTCTTTTAAAGGAACAACGGTCGGATAATACACATCGGATCTAACAAGCTTGTTCATAACGCGCCCCCATGAGTAATCAAATCAATGTTTAATAATATTCAAAAGGCGGCGCTTTTATGCGGCATAGATTTTAACACAGAAAAATTTAGGAAGGATTGAAGCTTATGAATATCGAAAACCTGCTTCGGCGGCTGACCGAGCCTCGGGGCATAAGCGGAAACGAAAAACCCGTGGCCGGGCTCGCGGAGGAATATCTCAAAAAATACTGCGGCGAGGTGAGGCGCGACCGAATGGGGAATCTCCTGGGAATAAGGCGCGGCGGCGGAAAATTAAAGATCATGCTGGAGGCGCACATGGACCAGGTGGGTCTGATAGTCACCGAGATCGAGGAAAGCGGCAGTCTCAAGTTCGCGGCGGTGGGCGGCGTTGACCCGAGAATACTGCCGGGTCTGAGAGTGAGGATCTTCGGCGGCAAGACGATAACCGGCGTGATAGCGGTCGACGACGAGGCCCCCGAAAAGACGCCAGAGATCAAAAATATGAAAATATACGCGGGCTTCGAAAGCAGACAAGAGGCGGAAAAGCTCATAAAGGTCGGCGACTTTACAGCCTTTGATTACGAAACCGAAAGCCTGCTCTGCGGAAACCTCTGCTCGGGCGCGCTTGACAACCGCGCCGGAATGGCGGCTATGCTGTCGGTCCTCGAAAAGCTCGACGGAAAAGACATCGGCGCCGACATATACACCCTGTTTTCAACTCAGGAGGAGGTGGGTCTGCGCGGCTCATATACCGGCGCGTTTTCGATAAAGCCGGATATCGCCGTGGTCGTCGACGTGACCCACGGCACCACCGTGGATTCCGAAAAAGACCCCGGCGTGTTTGATCTGGGCTGCGGCCCCGTCATACTCCGCGGTCCGAGCGTTGACTACGACCTGAGCCTTGGGCTTATCGAGATCGCCAAGGCAAGCGGTATACCTTACAAGATCGAGGCGGCGGGAGGCGCGTCGGGCACCACGGCGTGGGCTATCCAGACCGCGGGCGAGGGCGTCAGGACCGTTTTGATCTCGGTCCCGCTCAGATATATGCACACAAACGTGGAGGTCGTCAAGACCGCAGACATTGAGGCGGTGGCAGAGCTGGCCGCTGCCGCGGTTGAAAAATTTGCGAAGGACGGTGAGGGCGAATAATGCAAAAATTAAATCTTGAATTAATAAAAAAATTGTCCGAGGCGTTCGGAGTCTCGGGCAGAGAGAACGAGGTCAGGGATATTTTAAGGGCCGAGATCGAGCCGTTTTGCGACAGCGTGCGGCGCGATCCGCTGGGCAGTCTTATAGCCGAAAAAAACGGCGCCGATCCGATACTGCTCATGACCGCTATGGACGAGCCGGGCTTTATCGTGACAAACGTCAAAGAGGGCGGCGGAGCGTTTCTGGATTTCGCCGCGGTGGGCGCGGTGAAGCCCCACTCGGTGGTATCGCAGGCCGTTGTTGTGGGCGGCAAAAAGCTGCCCGGCATAATCTCGCTCAAGGCGGTGCATCTGACCACCAAAGAGGAGCGCGAAAAGCCCGCGGCGCTAAAGGACCTTTTTATCGACATAGGAGCCGACACAAAAGCCGACGCGGAGAAAAGCGTCATGATAGGAGACTGCGCGGCGTTTAAAAGCGCGTTCGCCCGGCTGGGCGAAAATCAAATCACGGGCAAGGCGCTGATGAGAAGCGTATGCTGCGCCGTGCTTGCCGGGCTGCTCAAACAGGACTTCGGGCGCGGAGTGACCTGCGTTTTCACGGCGCAGAAGCAGACGGGGATGCGCGGCTCAAAGACGAGTTTCGGGCTCGACGAGACAAAGTATTCTGCGGCGTTCACGCTGGACTGCCTCGAGGATGAGCGCGCGAAGCTCGGTGAGGGCGTGGCTGCGCCGAGCGTGATAGGCGAGACCTGCGCCGACGAAAGCGCGGTCAGAAGCCTCAGAAAGGCCGCGGAAAAGGCGGGAAAGCTTATCCCGTTCGCCAAAAAGAACAGCGCGGGTGACATTTCAAGCGTCAGCGTCAGGGGCGAGGGGATCCGCTGCGCCGAGCTTGACATTCCGATAAGGAACAAGAACACCGCCTCGGAGATAGTCGACAAGCGCGACATACTCGCGGCGTATGACACCATGATAAATCTGCTGAAAACAGCCGAATAAAAAGAGAGGGAAAGATATGGACAAGAAAAAATTATTGATAATCGACGGCAACAGCATATTGAACCGCGCCTACTACGGCATAAGGCCGCTGACCGCGCCGGACGGAACGCCGACAAACGCGGTGTACGGATTTTTGAATATTATGCTCAAGTATCTGGACGAGGAGACGCCCGACTATCTGGGCGTGGCGTTTGACTTAAAGGCGCCCACCTTCCGCCACAAGATGTACGACGGGTACAAGGCGCAGCGCAAGCCGCCCGAGCCCGACTTTTTGGCGCAGCTGCCTCTTATCAAAGAGGTGCTGGGGGCGATGGACTGCAAGTGCGTGGAGCTTGAGTGCTACGAGGCGGACGACATTATCGGCACGGTCTCACGCATATGCGACGAGAAAAATATCGCGTGCAGCATACTGACCGGCGACAAGGACGGTCTGCAGCTGGCCTCGGACAGCACGGTGATAAAGCTTGTGGTGACCCGCAGAGGCAGCACCGACACCACGCCCTACGATGAGGACGCGGTTATCGAGGAATACGGCGTGACGCCGACCGAGTATATTGACGTTAAGGCCCTGATGGGCGACCCCAGCGACAATATCCCGGGAGTTAAGGGCGTGGGTAAAAAGACGGCGTTCTCGCTGATACAAAAATACAAGAGTCTTGATTATATCTACGAAAACATAGACGAGATCGACGTGACAAGCTCGTTGAGAACAAAGCTTAAAAACGATAAGGACAAAGCGTATCTCAGCAAAACGCTGGCGACGATCGTACGCGACGCGCCGATAGATTTTGAGCTTGAGGAGTATAAATTCAAAACTCCGGACGGCCAAAAGCTCAAGGAGCTGTTCACGCGGCTAAACTTCAAATCGTTCATGAAGCGTTTTAATTTCTCGCCCGCGGCCGAAAAGGCGCCCGAGGCGATATCGGCCCAAAGCGTTGAGATCGAGGAGCCTGAGGCGCTCGGGCTCATCAAAAAAAGCGGAGAAATGCGTTTTTGCCTTAATCACGACACGGGGCGGCTGACGTTCTCGTTTGGTGACGGCGAAAAGATATACGTGTTTGAGCCGGGCGTCGAGGCGCTGCGCGAAATTTTCGCGGAAAAAAATATAAAAAAGATCGGGTACGACCTAAAGAGCGATATACTGTACTTAAACTCAAGGGGCATTGACTTCGAGGGCCTCGGCTTTGACGCGCTGATCGCCGCTTATATAGACGACCCGACCCGAAGCAGGTATGACATCGACCTGCTATGCCTTGATTATCTGGGCAGAAGCCTGAACTCGGACATCGGAGTGTCCGAGGGCGAGCAGATCTCGATGGACGCGGGCACGGGCGGAGACAAGCGGGATGCCGAGATGCTGACCGCGGTGATCGGCCTTGAAAAGATATTCCGCGGAAAACTCAAAGAGAACGAGCAGGAGAGCCTGTATTTCGACATAGAGCTGCCGCTTATAAAGGTGCTCGCCGACATGCAGATAACCGGAATGTACGTTGACAGAAATGAGCTGTCGGATTTCGGCGCTAAGCTCAAGTCGCGCATCGAGGTGCTGACTAAGGACATATACGAGTACGCGGGCGAGGAGTTCAATATAAAGTCGCCCTTCCAACTGGGTGATATACTGTTCGAAAAGCTGGCGCTGCCCCACGGCAAAAAGACCAAGCGCGGCTATTCGACAAATATCGACGTGCTGAAAAAGCTGATCGGCTCGCACCCGATAATCGAGGCGGTGATCGAGTACCGCGCGCTCACCAAGCTGGACTCAACGTATGTTGACGGCCTGATCGGCGTTATAAACAAAAAGACGGGGCGCATCCATTCCAGCTTCAACCAGACCGTGACCGCCACCGGCAGGATCAGCAGCACCGAGCCTAACCTCCAGAACATACCCGTCCGCACCGAGCTGGGCCGCGAGATACGAAAGATGTTCGCCGCCGAGGGGGACAGGATATTGGTGGACGCCGACTATTCCCAGATAGAGCTGAGAGTTCTGGCCGACATATCAAACGACCAAAATATGTGCGCCGCCTTCCTCGAAAACGACGACATCCACACCCGAACCGCGGCGCAGGTGTTCAAGGTCCCGATAAGCGGGGTGACCTCCACCATGAGATCGCGGGCCAAGGCGGTAAATTTCGGCATCGTGTACGGCATAGGCGCGTTTTCGCTGGCGCAGGACATAAAGGTCAGCCGAAAAGAGGCGGATCAGTATATCCATGACTACTTAAATTTCTACAGCGGCGTTGACGAGTACATGAAGAGCATAGTCGAAAAAGCGAAGGCCGACGGCTATGTAACGACAAAATACAACCGCCGCCGCTACCTGCCCGAGCTCAAGGCCAGCAACGCGGTGACGAGGGCGTTCGGCGAGAGGGTGGCGCGCAACGCGCCGATACAGGGCACCGCGGCGGATATAATAAAGATCGCCATGGTCAGCGTCTACCGCAGGTTAAGGGACGAGGGCCTAAAGTCAAAGCTGATACTTCAGGTGCACGACGAATTGATAGTCGAGGCAGTGCCCGAGGAGCGGGAGCGCGTGGAGACTATTCTGCGCGAGGAGATGCAGAACGCCGCCAAGCTGCGCGTTCCGCTTATAGTTGATCTGAACTCGGGCAAGCGCTGGTACGATACTAAATAACAATTTGGTTACAGTATGCTAATTATTGGGTTATATTCGTAAAACCGCGGGCGCTTTGTGGTATAATCCATAATAGGGTATTATGTTTGGAAGTGAGATTATGTTAAGACTGGGGCTCACCGGCGGTATCGGCTCGGGCAAAAGCGCGGCGGCCGGAATTTTTAAGGCGCTGGGCGCATATATTGTTGACGCCGATAAAATATCAAGGGATATCCTGAAGCCGAATACCGAGGCCTACCGCGAGACGGTCGCGCGGTTCGGAGACAGGATCTTAAACCCCGACGGGACCGTGGACCGCAAGGCGCTGGCCGCGATAGTGTTCGGCTCGGAGACCGAGCTCGAGGCGCTTAACAATATCACCCACAAGCATATTTTCGCCGTCATGGAGCGCGAGGCGCGTGACGCCGAAAACAACGAGAAATATGAAAACTCAATAATAGTTATTGACGCGCCGCTGCTGTTCGCGCCCGATTTTAAAATGCGGTACGACAGGTCGGCCGCGGTCATAGCCGATGATGAAATTCGAATAAAGCGCGTTTTAAAGCGCGACGGCGCGAGCCGCGCCGAGGTTGAAAGCAGGATCAAGAGCCAGCTCACAAACGCTGAGCTTGCGGCGCGGGCGGATTATATTATCGAAAACAACACAAACGACATAAAAGACCTTGAAAACAAAGTGAAAGAGCTTTATGAAAGGCTGATCAAAAAAATATGAGAGAATCAACACGGGGCCGAGCCCCCGCGCGGAGAAGACGAGCGAGAAAAAGAGGCGGCTGCCTTAAGGCTGCGCTGATAATAGTTATCCTGATCGGGGTAGTGTACGGCGGATTTCGGCTTTACCGCATGGTGGACGATCGTATAGCCGCCTTGGGAAACGAGATCATGCAGCGGCAGTATCCCGTGAAGTACGAGAGCATAGTCGAAAAGTACGCGAACAGATACGATCTGGACAAGTATCTCGTGTACGCGGTGATACGCACCGAGAGCAAGTTTGACCAGTACGCGGTGTCCGATTCGGGAGCCTACGGCCTGATGCAGCTTCAGACCGAGACCGCCTCGGACTGCGCGAAAAAGCTTGATATCAAGCCCGACCTGCCCGACGACCTGTACGAGCCGGATATAAACATACATATCGGAACATATTATCTGTCGTGGCTGCTCGAGCGGTACGACCAAAACATCAGCGTGGCGGTGGCGGCCTACAACGGCGGCATCGGAAACGTGGACGAATGGCTCGAGGACAACAGCTATTCCGACGGCAGCGGCGGCCTTGACAACATTCCGTTTCCCGAGACCGCGGGCTATGTGAAGGGCGTCAACGAATCATATCAAAAATACAAAGAGTTATACGAACGTAGCGATTAGCGAACATAGTGATTAGTGATTAGCGAATAGTGATTAGAAAGATAGAGAGAATAGGGGGAAATATAATGGCAAAAGGTTTACTTAACAAAAACAACGATAACAAGCTCTCGGAGCTCGGCAAGGCGGAGACCAAGACGATGAACGCCTACTGCGAGGACTACAAGAGCTTTCTTGACCGCGCCAAGACTGAGCGCGAGTTTGCTCACGAGGCGCAGAAATATCTGGAGGAAAACGGCTTTAAGCCCCTCGACGCGGCGGACAAATTAAAGCCTGGCGACCGCGTTTACACGATAAATCGCGGCAAGGGCGTTCTGGCGGCGGTCATCGGACGCGAGGACATCACCGAGGGCGTTTCGATCGTGGGCGCGCATATCGACTCGCCCAGACTTGACTTAAAGCCCAACCCGCTTTACGAGGACGGCCACTTCGCCTACTTCAAGACCCACTACTACGGCGGCATAAAAAAATACCAGTGGACGACCGTTCCTCTGGCGCTCCACGGCGTGGCAACCTTAGAGGACGGCACCCAGATAAAGATAAGCGTGGGCGAAAAGGACGACGATCCGACGTTTATGGTGACCGATCTTCTGCCGCACCTGGCGAAGGAACAGATGCAGAAAAAGCTGGCCGAGGCCATACCCGGCGAGAGCCTAAATATAATCCTGGGCAACGCCGAATATTCGGGCGATATCAAAGACGACGAGACAAAAGAAAAGGTGAAATACAATATTCTGAATCTGCTCCACGACAAATACGATATACGCGAGGAGGATTTTATAAGTTCCGAGATCGAGGCGGTCCCGGCATACAAGGCGAAGGATCTGGGCTTTGACCGCTCGATGGTCGCGGCCTACGGCCATGACGACAGGGTGTGCGCGTTCGGCGCCATGAGGGCGGTCGCGGCGCTCAAGCGCCCGGCTTACACCGCGGTGTGCCTGCTGGTCGACAAGGAGGAGATCGGCAGTGTCGGCAACACGGGAATGCGCTCAAGATATTTCGAAAACACAATGGCGAAGATCGTTGACAAACGCGTCGAGGATTACAGCGACCTGAAACTCCGCGAGACTGTCTCGAATTCGGTGTGCCTCTCGGCCGACGTGTGCGCGGCGTTTGACCCGGGCTTCCCCGACACTGTGGAGAAAAACAATATCCCCGTGATAAACGGCGGCATAGGCGTTATGAAATACAGCGGCTCGGGCGGAAAGAGCGGAGCCAGCGACGCCAATGCCGAGCTTATGGCGAAGCTCAGAAAAATATTCAACGACGCGGATGTCAAGTGGCAGATCGCGGAGCTCGGCAAGGTGGACGGCGGAGGCGGCGGAACGATAGCCGGCTTTGTGGCGAACCTTGATATTGAGGTGGTGGACGTGGGAGTGCCTCTGCTCTCAATGCACTCGCCCTACGAGACCGCGGGAAAGCTGGACATTTACATGGCGTATAAGGCATACAAGGCATTTTTTGAAAGATAATAAAGACGTAAAAAGGCGGGGCGGAAGTGATTCCGCCTTGCTCGGCATATATTGAGAGGTGAGAAATTCTTATGAAAAACAAAACAAAGACACTAAAAAGATTTTTCGCGGCGGCGCTGTCGTCGGCAATGCTGTTTTCGGCGGCGAATGCGGCCGAGATCAAGCTGCCTTACGCGGCGGACACGGGCGTAGAACTATCTTTGACGAATCCCGTTTCAAGCATATCCGTCGGCGATGAGGCCTACGCGCGTGTGGAGCTGGCCTCGGGCAAAGCCGACGAGCTGTGGGGATACGAGTTTGAAATTGAGTACGACGACGATTATCTTACATACACGGGCGCCGACGGCGGTATCGACGGCGAAAGCGTGTCCGCCGCGGTCGAGGACGGCGGCAGGGTCAAGCTGGCCTTTTCCAAAACGAGCGAGAAAAGCGGCGCGAAAAAAATTCTCGCGACGCTCAAGTTCAAAGCCCGCCGTGCGGGAAACGCTTCGGTGAGGCTCAAAAGCGGCGCCGTTGTGAATTCCGATATGGGATATGAGGAATTTAATAATATAAGCGGCAGCGTGACAATAAATATCAAGTCAAACGCGCCGTCGGGCGGAGGCTCGGGCGGCGGAGGCGGAGGATATTCCGGCGGCTTTTCGAGCGGGGGAACATTTTCCGTGGGAGGCGGATCCAACACCGTGACCGCCTCGTCTCAGAACCTTGAGCCGAGCGATATGGCCGAGCCTGTCGTTGCGCCCGAGGTATTTAACGACCTTTCGGGTTTCGAGTGGGCAAAGCCCGCCATAGAAAAGCTGCGCGCCCTGGGCGTCGCCGCGGGCTATGACGACGGCGGCTTCCACCCGGGAGACAGGGTAAACCGCGCCGAGTTCTGCAAGTTCGCGACCGCGGCGCTGGGAATAGAGCCGCCGGCCGAGCCGAAAAGCGAATTCGGCGACGTTTCGGCGGAGGACTGGCACGCGCCTTATATCGCGGCGGCGGCCGACCTGAAAATTGTGAACGGATATGAGGACGGAAATTTCAGGCCCGACAGCGGCATAACCCGAGAGGAGGCGGCCGCGATAATCTGCCGCGCCGCAGACGCGCTTGAGCTGCCGCTCAAAGAGACGAGGCTCAATATAAACTTCGGAGACGAGAGCGATATACAGGAAATATTCGTGGGCTATGTGGACAAGCTCTACACCGCGGGGATCATAAACGGCGACGACGACGGAAATTTCCGCCCCGCTGACAGTCTGAGCCGCGCCGAGACCGCGCAGATGATAGTCAACCTGCTCGGCGCGCTTGAGCCCGAGCCCTCGGAAGCTCCGAGCGGGTCCGAGGCGCCGCTTGAACCTAAGGCGGACAGAATGATAAAGGCGGAGGAGGCCGAGTCGTCAGCCGAGCCTGAAAGTTCAACCGAGCCGGGCGGTGATAATACCCCGGTTCAAAGCGAGACCCCGAATCAAACCGAGGAACCGAGCGAGACGGCCGGGCCGACCGAGGAACCGACCGAGAGCGAGCAGCCTGTTTCGACCGAGCCGCCGGCTCAGACCGAGCAGCCCGATGAGACCTTCCGCGAGGACGCGGACTTTGACTGCGCGGGCCTTGACGAGCTTTGCTCCTATGAAAACATCTACGCCTATGAGGTGCCCGACGACGGCAGCCGCGGCGCGTTTTACGACGATTTCACCACGTTCCAGCGTCCCGCCGCGGGCGGCGCGTATATCGCCTACAGGATACCCTACGCCGAGAAGGTCCGCGTCGAGTCGTATTTCTACGCGGGCGAGCCCCTGCGCGATATGAGCTTTGAGACCTCAAAGGACAATGAGAACTGGATCGCCGCCGAGGCGTCCTGCTCGTATCTTGAGGCCGAGGGCAAGTGGACGCGCGCGGTCTACACGATAGACACCGGCGACGACAGCCCCTATATCAAGATCATATATCCCGAGACGGTCAACAGCTGGACGCCGCTGGTTTCGCGCGTTTCGGCGCAGCTCGGAAAGGCGCGCGCCGTCGGCATAGAAATAAGCGGCGAGACGCGGCCGATCATACCCATGTACGACAGTGCCGAATATAAATATTCCGCGAATCTTATCGACCAGATCGGCGAGATCTACCCCGGCGATGTGAAGCTTTCGGTAAAGGAAAGCGATATAGAGGGTCTCTCGATCTCAGAGGACGGAACGATAACGATCGGCAGCGATATGAAGGACGGCGCGGAGTTCACGCTCTATGCCGAGTCGGGAGTTTTTTTTGCGGAGCTTAAAGTGAAACTCACGGCGGCGCTTTTGGGCGATCTTAATCTTGACGGAGAGGTGAGCCGCGATGACGCGGTGATAGCCGCGGCGCGGTACGGAGAGACTTCGGCCGGGGCCGACTGGCGTGACGCGAGAGACGCCGACATAAACCGAGACGAAAAGATCAGCGTGATCGACATCGCGTATATATCAAAAAAGGCGGCTGATAATAATGAGTAAGCTTAAAATTGCGGGGATCGTCCCCGAGTCGATAACCGACGGCGATGGCATAAGATACGTGCTGTTCGTTCAGGGCTGCCCCCATCACTGCCCTGGCTGTCACAACCCCGAGACCCACGATTTCTCGGGCGGCACATATGAGGACATCGGGAATATATTTAATGAGTTCAAAAAGAATCCGCTGCTCAGCGGCATAACGTTTTCGGGCGGCGAGCCGTTCTGCCAGCCGGGGCCGCTGGCGGACTTAGGCGAGAAAATAGTTGAGATCGGCAAAAATGTGACGGTCTACTCGGGCTATACTTTCGAGCAGCTTTTGGAAATGAGCCGCGAGAACGGCGATATCCTGCGGCTTTTGAATATTGCGGACGTGCTGATCGACGGCAGGTTCGTAATGAGCGAGCGGAGCCTCTTGACAAGGTTCCGCAGCAGCAGGAACCAGCGCATGATCGACCTTAAAAAAACCATGAAGGACGGCGGAAAAACCGTGCATACTTTTGAATAACGGGAGAATGGATATTATGGGATTTAAATCAAAAAAATACATAAGAATAATAACCGCGGCGGTCCTGGCGGCCCTGCTTCTGGTTCCGCGGCTCAGTATCGCGGCGGACGAGGAGAGCGCATCGTCCGATTTTGTCATGTTCGACGATCTGGCGGACTTTTCGGTGGCGGCCGCCCACAGCGAGGGACTGGCGATAGACATAGTCACCGAGGAAAACAAGTACGCGTTCAGCGGCGACGACACCCACCTGATAAGAGTGACCTCCGAGGCGGAGTGGATAGAGTACGACGCGCCGCAAAACGGTTATCTTGTGTTCCACACGGCCTACGCGCCGAACGAGACGATATCCCACTTCACATTCGAGTATTCCTCGGACGGCGAAAGCTACAAAAAATTCAATCCGATAATAACAGAGGACTCGGTTTCGGGCAAGTGGATACCCGTTCACTACAGCCTTAAAAAGCTGCCCGAGGACGCGGCGAAGATCAGAGTGACCTTCGGCAACGTGGGAGGAACGCCCTGGTCGCCCTGCATAGAGAGCGTGGAGCTCAAAAGCCGCGTCGCCGACGACATCGGATTCGCCGACTGCGTCGGCACGGAGTATTACGGCTCCACCGCCAAGCTCAAGAACCTGGGCCTCATCAGCGGCTACAGCGCGACCGAGTTTAACCCCGAGGGCACGATAACCCGCGCCGAGTTCAGCGCGATGGTGTCAAGGCTGCTGGCTATCGGCGAGACCGTGGACCCGAGCGGATATAAGAAGATATTCTCGGACGTCGCTCCCGATTACTGGGGCACGGGCGCGATATACGCGCTCTATTCGCTGGGCGTTGTGAACGGCGACGAGAACGGAAATTTCAGTCCCGAGGATAATATCACGCTTCAAGACGCGCTCAAGATCATGGTATCGTCGCTGGGATATACCGCGTCGGCGCTTGACCGCGGCGGCTATCCCGAGGGATTTCTGCGCGAGGCCTCGAGGCTGTCGCTGCTCGGCGGCCTCGGCGAGAATTACGGGGAACCGCTGATACGCGGCGAGGCGGCCGTGCTGATGGACAACGCCCTCGATGTGCCGGTCGTGGCGCAGAACACCTACGGCGGAAACAATGTTTACAGCTACGGCGAAGAGACGATACTCAGCCGCTACCACGACATCATAACCCGCGTTGGAGAGGTGACCGACGTGGGCGGAGCGGGCGTGTATGCCGAAAGCAACACAAGCGGCTCGCGCTTTATGATCGGCGGAGAGATCTATGATCTCGGCGGTTTTGATATGCTCCCCTATCTCGGTATGCGCGGCACGGCGTATCTTAAAAATAACGGCAATGGATATGCCGCGGTGTATTTCGAAAAGGGAAACGGAACCACCGTGACCGATATAGATTATAATGATTACGACAGATTCGAAAACTGAGCGATATACTGCGAGGAACGCGGAGCCGAGCGGCGGGTGCCGATCAGCGGCGACGCGAAGATAATATATAATTATCAATATCTGACCCGAGCGAGCCTTTTGGACGACGGAAAGCTGCCTTTTAAATGCGGCTTTATGAGGATCATTTCAAACCGCGGCGGCAGCGCCGACTATGTTCTGATATATGATTTTGACACGTATATACCGAGCGGCTCCGCGCGTCTCGGCGGCGTGATAAGCGATAAGAATATGGGCGCGGTAAATCTGCGTCTTGACGAGGCGGACAAGATAATGCTGAGCCGAGACGGCGAAAAAATCGAGTATGACCCCGACTTTACGCTGAGCCGCGGTCAGGTCGTGAATGTCGCCAAAAGCCCCGACGGAAAAATCGCGGATATAAGAATTTCGCTCGACACCGCCGTAGGCGAGGTGACTATGGTGAACCGAGCGGAAAACGAGTATATTATCGGCGGCGAGAGCTACGCCCTGTCGGAGTATTTCAAAAACAGCGGCCGCGGGCTGAGTGCGTCGGGCGGAGAGATCACCGCCTATCTTGACATAAACGGCAATATCGCCGATACATCCGAGTCGGCATCGGCAATGAGATACGGCTATCTGAAGTCGGTCGATCTGTCGGGAGACCCGTTCTCGGACGCGGTCCTGCTGCAGGTGGTGACCGAGAGCGGCAAGGCCGAGACGCTGAGCGCAAAGGGCTCGTCGATCCTAAACGGCGAGAGGTTCTCGCTTGACAAATTCGCGGAGCTTCGGCCCCAACTTGTCAAGTTCACAGTGAAGGCCGACGGCTCGATAGGCGAGCTCCAAACGGCCGACGACATAAACGGCGTGCCCGATCAGAACAGATTCGCCAGAAATTACGTTTCGGAATCCGCGAAGTATTACGACAGTCTGAGCGTGTTCGCGTCCAAGTACCAGCTGGACCCGTCAACCAAGGTCTTCACGGTCCCAAGCGACGCCTCGGACATAACCAAGTACAGAGTGGGAGGAAAGGCCGATCTGCTGTCCGACACCGCCTATAACGTTCAGATATTCGATCTGAGCGATGAGTACAAGGCGGGCGCGGTGGTGATAAAGAGCGCCGACGACAGCGGCTCGGTTTATAACTACAGCCCGGTCTGCGTTATCGAGAGCGCGGGCAGATTCATAGCCGAGGACGGCACCGAGCAGCTCAGCCTGACAGCCTACGTAAACGGCGAGAAGCGCGAGATCAGGTTCGGCAGCGAGGGCGCCGCCGACAGGACGGGCTCGTGGATATCGGGCTACGCCGAGAGGTCGACCCAAAACGGCGAAAACCCGTTCAGCGCCGGCGAGGTCATGCAGTTCTCGGAGCGCGACGGAGTGTGCTCCGCCTTCCGCATGCTGCTGACCCGTGACGTTATAGAGCAGGGCGCTCACTACGAGAAAAATCTGGGCGACTACGGAGCGCTCACGGCCGAGCAGTATTACAGCGAGCTGTACACCGCCTTCGGCACGGTCGAGCATAAATTCGCTGACAAGTTCCTGCTGTCGGCGGGAGGAGAGAATATTTTAAGAACGGTGCCGGCCGCGGGCTCGGTCTATGTCTATAACAAAAACAGCCGCAGGCTTTACGTCGGCGACGCGTCGGATATAGAGCAGGGCTGCGAGGCGTTCACGCAGATACGGCTGGGCGCGACAAACATAACCGTCGTCATGAGATAAAGATATTTTAAAAGATTTAAAAAAACACTTGCATTTTTAAAAATATTTGATATAATATATTATGTATAATATTTAAACAAATTGAAAAACAAATGCAACTTTTTTGAAAAAATGTCGTCTAATACTATAGAGACATAAAAAAACGCTGATAAAAGGCGATACGTCTTTGCATATAAAACTGTGAAAGGAGATGCGTTATATGAAAAAGATTGTATCCAAAAGACTTGTTTCGATTTGTATAGCCGTCATTTTGCTGGTTTCGCTGTTTGCGGTCCCGGTTTCGGCCGATTACGGAGCTATACAAAAACCCGGCGAGTATGTGGGCCAGGCGCTGTATACCGATATTGTGACCTACATAAACCACTACGCCATCCCCTCTTGGATCGTCAACGGATATCCTATGGTGGCGGTTGAGGATCTGAACAAGTACGGATTCGATGTGCTGTGGGACAGCGTGAACCGCACGCTGCGCATATTCAGGAACTCGAATATGTATCCCAACCCGATCCCGGTTTACCTGCCCAAGGACAGTCAGCTGGGCACCAAGCAGTGCGACGTGTACGCTTCCGATGTCAAGGTATACATAAACGACTATGAGTATCAGATCCAGGGCTTTTCCGGAATCACGGGCTACACCTTTATTTATGTGGGCGACCTTACCGCTTTGGGCGCGACCATGTACTATGTAAGCGAGAACAAGGCGGTCAATATCTGGATAAACGGCATGAGCATAGCCGAGTACCAGAGACCCACCGCTACAAAGCCGACCGAGTATAAGATTCCCGTTCAGCAGGTGGCGGCGAATACCACGACGGACACCACGGTATACTATGATTATATCGACGCCAACATGCCCGACTGGGCTGTTCCCACGGTAACAAAGCTGGTCAACAAGGGCTATATAAAAGGCGACGCCTACGGAAGGCTCAGGCTCACAGAGGAGGACCTCAGGTATTTCGTCGTGAATGACCGGGCCGGAATATACGGAGATTAAAATTTTAAACAATAATAAAAGCTCCCGAATTCGATTTCGGGAGCTTTTGTGTTGCATATTTATAGCAGGCCGCAGATCATTTTGGCGGCCTCGGCGCGGGTCGCGGGAGCTTTCGGCTCAAACATATTGTTTTCCCTGCCGCCGACTATTCCCATGCTCCGCATTTTTTGAACGCCGTCTGCCGCGTAGTCGGAGATCTCGCTTTGGTCGGCGAAAGGCTCATCAGACCGCTCGCCTTCGGATTTTCCGAGAGCGGCGCATATCCTCGCCAATATCACGCATATGTCCTCGCGAGTGATGTCGCTGTCGGGCAGGAAACTGCCGTCGGGATAACCGTTCACAAATCCCGCCGCGGCTGCCTGGGCGATATAGCCCGAGTGCCAGTCGCCCGGGGTCACATCCGAGAACAAGCCGTCTTGATATTCGGCGGTTCCGCCGTTTCCGAAGGCGCGGCAGAGGACGGCGGTCAGCTCGGCGCGGGTGATATTGCCGTCGGGCAGAAAGCTGCCGTCGGGGTAGCCGCTCAAAATTCCGCAGCCGCTGAGCTTTATGATATAATCATGCGCCCAATGTTCGGCGGGCACGTCCGCAAAGCCGTTTTTATCCTCGGAATCGGAGGAGGAAGGAGCGGAAGAAGGAGTTTCCGTCGGCGCTTGCGTCGGCGTCGGAGCCGCGGTGCTCTGCGCCGCTGAGCCGCCGAATGAGCCGCCGCCCGACCAGCCGCCGCTTGAGCCGCTTTCCTTTGTGTAGTCGTCGCTGTAATACAGCACAATACGGTCGCCGTCTTTTAAGGTGTACGAGCCTATGCCTACCGAGGGCGAGGCGCCGTTCACGGTGTACAGCCAGCCGCTGTTTTTGCCGTTGTCAAACTCGCTCAGCTTCACGCCGTCGGGCGTGGTGACAGATCTTATATATCCGCTGTCGAGGCCGTCAGCGGTGTAGCCTTTCGCCGAAAGCGCCGCCTTGACCGCGTCAGAGGCCTTGCCGCCCTTTGACACGGTTGCCGCGGTCTCGGCGATCCATGTGGGATAGCCGCCGCTGTGCTTTCCGCTGCCGTGAACGGTGTCGCCCTTCAGCGTGACATAAACCGTTATCTTGCCCGAGTCGAAGCCGCCCGAGCCTGAGCCGCCGCCCGAACCCGAACCGCCGCCCGAGCCGCCGGGAGCGGTTATTTTGTCGGTGTAAATATTGAACGGCTTGCCGCCGCCGTTTTTAAACGCGCTGTACGCGATCAGGGCGCGGAAGCTCTGCTCGGTGGCGAGAGCGTTAAACTCGGCGTTGTCCGAAAATCCGAATCCGCTGTTGTCAGCCAGCGCGTAGCCCGCCAGACCGTCGACCGCGCTGCCGCCTTTGACAAAGCGCGCGTCGCTTGAGGGGTCGATCCCGACGGCGGCAAGACCGATCACTACCATCGCGTCGGTGTTCGAGCTGTAGAACGTGCCGCTTTCGCTCTGGGCCGCGGACAGGATATTGATTATATCCGAAACGGCGGACTTTATTTGGCCGTAGGTCTCATCGCTCAGCCCCGCTGCTTTGGCGGAGCTTGCGCTATAGTATTTCGCCAGCGCGTTCAGCGCCATGGCTGTCGAGTCATAATCGGGAAAGCTCTGTCCGCCCCACTCGTATCCCCAGATGCCGTCGCTGTTTCGGCTCGTGAGTATGTAGTCAAGCAGAGCATCGCGCGTCAGGTTGCCGCCGGCTGTGTAATTCCCGGAGTCGTAGACCGTCATCGCGAAAACCGCGTCGGTTATATAGGATATATCCGAGGGCTCAAAGGACGAGAGCCTGTCGATCAGATCAAATTGTCCGCCGTCCGATGTGGTGAGCTTTTGGAGATTTCCGCCAAGGGCGCCTATAGCCAAGCCGTATTTGGAGACCGCGCCTATCGTGTCGGCGGCGTACGCCTCGTCGGTCAGCTTTTGGAGCGATGCGGCCTTGTCCGAAAGAGTTTTTTCGTATCCGCCGCGCGCCATGTCAAACAGCGCCCACGGGTCGCTCGTGTCCGCGTATGATCTTGAAATGTTGTCAAGCAGAACGGGGATCCGGTCCTTCGTCTCGATATCCTCGGAGGGAGCTTTCGAGGGCTCTGCCGAAGGTTCGCTCGAGGGCTCGGCCGACGGAGCTTCCGAAGGCTCTGCTGTAGCACGGTTGTCTGTAACGGTGACGCGGCACCAAGGCGGTATAAAATACGTGAAACCGTCCGATGCGCTTTCGGCCGAAATATAATACGTGCCGGGCTCATCGAAGCTGATCGAGAACGTGCCGTTCTCGTCCGTCGTTATGCCGCTCGCGCTCAGGTTGTTTTCGTCGGTTCCGCTGAGAACCGCGATGTCCGCCAGCGGCTCGGTGGATTCCTCGATCATGTCCGCGGGGTACGCGCCATAAAATGTCATATATCCGCTGAGATCAAGGGTTATTTCTTCTCCGGGAGAGGCGGTTATTTCCGTTCTGTCAAAGGCGGAGTAATAATCGCTGTAGAAATCTTGGTCCTGATAAAAGAATATGTCAAGGGTCTCTCCGCCGTTTAGGTATGCCTTGTCCGCCGTGTACGCGCTGTATGAGCCGTAAAGCGGGTTCAGCACGCCGTCATTCGGCTGTATGCCGTCCGTGAGAAAGCCCGACGCTCGGTTGTCGCCGAGTATCAGGTCCACAAATCCGGACTCGGTGATGTTGAGGTAATTTTTCGCGGTGTCCGCCGTGAAGTCTCCGCCCAAAAGATATTTATGGGCGGCTGTCATCGCGTCAAAAACGCTCACGGTCGACAGGTCGTCGGGATAGCCGTACTTCGCCGCCTCGTCGGGGCTGACCGAGATCTCGGTCGGCGGCATGATCACGGCCTCGTCCGAGATCATAACGGTGACCGTCTTTGTGTCACTCTCGTCAGCCGCGGCGCCGAGGCAAAATGTCTGCATTGCCATGATGACCGCCAGCAGGATAGCCGCGAATTTTGTTGTCGTTTTCTTTGGTGTCATAAAAAGTCCTCCTTTAATTATAAAAAAATACCCGCGCAGGGCGCAGGCACAAAAACACCGCGGACCGAAAAACGGCTTGGTGCGATTGCCCAATTCAAGACCCTGTGAATTATAATAGGCTGATTAAAGGCAGGTCTTCCGGCTAAGGTTCATCGCGCCGCGGCGCCTTCCCGATATAAAATCAGTGGCGCGTTGCCGCTGCGCTCCCCATCACGGCAGCAGGACTGCTCGGGATTTTCACCCGCATTCCCTATTATCGGACGCCTCGGCGCCCGCACCGTTTAATCATATTCAATTTATCTCGGCTCCAAAAAGCTTTGTCTGAGCTATGAGACCGATCCTTCATATTTTTTGACAAATTCCTTGAGGCGCGAAAAACTTTCCTCACTGATAACATGCTCGATACGGCACGCGTCCTCCAGCGCGGTCTCTTCCGAAACGCCGATTTTCATAAGATATTTGCTGAGAAGTCTGTGGCGCTCGTAGATTTTTTCGGCGATCTCTCTGCCGGACTCGGTCAGATCGATATGTCCGTGCTCGCCGACGGTTATGTATCCGTTCTCGCGCAGATGCTTCACGGCGCGGCTGATGCTCGGCTTGGTGAATCCGGTCTCCGCGACAATATCAATCGAGCGGACGCTGCCGCTTTTGTTTTTCAGTATCAATATTGTTTCAAGATAGTTTTCCGCCGATTCCATTATCTTCATTTTTATGCACCCCAACCAAATTATCTTAATAATAAAATTTTATCATAACGGCAAAAAACTGTCAAGAGCCGAGTTTATATTAAATCTTTTTTAAATATCCGATCACGCCGGCGCCCGGTATATGTTAAAAAAATCTTAAAATTGCCCGAAATTCATTGACAAAAAATTGATACTGTATTATGATATTTTTAATATTCAAACGAGGAGATTACTATGATCAAGAAACTTTACAAAAAGTATGAGGAAATTATTCTGTACTTGGTTTTCGGCGTGCTGACAACCATTGTGTCGATCGCGCTGTACGCGCTGTTTGTCTTTATGTTCGACAAGATAGCGGCTGTGTCGGGTAACGATAACCTGAGGCTCGCCAATAATCTGGCGCTTCAGAACGTGTGTCTGGTTTTGAAAAACATCGTCGCGATATTGTTCGCCTATGTCACGAACCGGATTTTTGTGTTCAAAAGCAAGGTCCGCGGCGCAGGCGCGATATTCAAAGAAATGGTGCAGTTTTTCGCCGCGCGTCTCTCGACCCTCATATTTGAGATGATATTCATGTCGGTGACGGTAAACGGACTGCACTATCCGGAGCTTATTATGAACATAATCGCCCAGTTTGTTATCGTGGTGCTTAACTACGTGTTCAGCAAGCTGTGGATATTCAAGAAAAAATCGGAGTGATACTATGAAACGATCGCATGTTATTATCCTGGCGCTGACGCTGGTTTTCGCCGCGGCGCTGACCTGCCTCGGCGTCTACGGCTACAGAAACGGGATCATTGTTTCCCGCGGCTCGGGGGGAGGATCCGAAAATGAAAAAGAAGATCAAAAGATTGTTGCGGATATCGAGGATAGCGATGAGCCCGCCGATACTGATAGCGAGGGAAGTGGTCTCGGAGCTGATCCTTCGCCGGCTGAGGACGAGATAGTTCCCTTCACTTATATCGCCGAGAAGGACGGCGTCTTGTATACCTCCGAGTCGGTGTCGCGCAGGATGGATATTGAAGGCGCGGAGATAATTCCTATCGACTCCGAGCTGTTCGCGATCCTGGGCGAGGACGTGTATTACGTCACCGAGGGCGACGAGGAGTACGCGCCCGAGCTGCGCCGCTGCGGAACAGACGGCAACAACGATATCTCGATAACAGAGTTTGTGTCGCCGATAGGCTCTCCGGCCTATGTGAACGGCGGTATATACTCGGCGTACTACACCGAGGCGGACGGCGGCCTCAACAACGGGATTTACAGATATGACATCGGCGCCGGAGAGACAAAAAAGGCGATCGAGGGCGAGTATGTCATATTCGGTTACGACAAAGACCATATTTATTATGACAATATTGAAAGCTCGGTCAGCGGAACGGAGCTTTTCAGAATGGACTATAACGGGGAAAATCAAACGCAGATCCTGAGCTTTTCGGTTCCCACCGACAGCATAGTTGTCGATAAAAACTACGTGTTCTTCTCGGCGTTTGACGACGCGACCCAAAGCTACAGACTGTACCGCTCGCCGAAGGACGGAAACGGGAACATTGATCTCTACGCGTTTTTGTGCATGAGCAACCGTTTTGACGTGATCGACGGAAGAATATATTATCAGGCGGACCGCGGAATATACAGCGCGCGGATAAGCGGCTCCAACGAGTCGCGCCTGACTGAGCTGGAGCAGGGCTCGCAGTACGCCTATAATTTCCTGAGCCGCGGCGGACGCCTGTTCTTCGCCGAGCACGCCGAATCCGACAGATATTTCCAATACGACGAGCCCTCCGGCGAAAAAACGGAAATTACCAAATAACCCAAATTTTTACGTTCCCACCTCTGTATTTTCGCCTTTGGCGAAAATACACCTCCTCCCGGGAGGAGGCAGAAGATAGGCGCCCCCTCGGGGGAGCTGTCGGGCAAAGCCCGACTGAGGGGGGAGGTCTAATCGCTATTTGCTAATCACTAATCCCTACGTTCCCCAGCCCCTACTTGACATCACCCGACAAAAATGTTAAGATATATGCTATAAAACACGGGAGAATTTATTATGAGGATCAATCGGATATTTATTTTGTTTTTGGCGGCGGTTCTGGCGGCGGGGCCTGTTTCGGCGTTCTGCGCCGAGGACGGGGCCGAGACCGCGGAGACCGCGACGTATATAATGTCGGCGGCGCCCGACCCGTCTCCGGGCTCGGTGGGCGGCGAGTGGGCCGTTATCGGTTTGCACCGCGCGAATGCCGCGGACGGCGCTTATTTTGACGCGTACCTCAGAAATCTGGACGCGCGCATGAGCGAGAGCGGAGGCGACCTGGGCAGACGCTACACCGAGTATTCGCGTATCGCTCTGGCGCTGAGTGAACTGGGCGAGAGCGACAAATATGATTTGCTCTCCCGCGTAAACGACTATGACAGCGTCACGGCTCAGGGCATCAACGGCGCGATATTCGCGCTCGAGGCAAAATCGGCCCTCGGCGATACTGACACAAGCACTCGCGACAGATACATTGACTATATTTTAAGCCGCCAAAACAAGGACGGCTCTTTCGGTCTGTCCAACGATAAGCCGGACGCCGACGTGACCGCGATGGCAATTTCCGCGCTCTGTCTGTATGGCGGCGGCGTTGAAATAGACCGCGCGATAAACCGCGCGTTTTTGTATCTCTCGTCGGTCCAGAACGGAGACGGAAGCTTTTCCGAGACCACGGGCGAGGCGGCCTGCTGCGAGACCACGGCGCAGGTCATGATCGCCATGAGGCGGTACGGCCTGCCCGACGACAACAGGTTTTTCACCAAAAACGGAAACACCCCAAAAACGGCTCTCGAGCGTTTTCGCTCAGGCGGCGGCGCGTATCTCCACGTTATCGAGGGCGGCGCGCCCGACCAAATGGCGGCCGAACAGGCGCTGCTGGCTCTGACCGAGCCGCTTGCGGATCAGCGGACGCTGATCTATGACGCGCTGTGGTTCGAGGCGAATCAAATGTATCTTGAGAGCGTGAGAGAATAACCTATGAAAAAAGCGATAATAATTTTTTTGAGCGCCCTGCTGTGCCTCGGTCTGTGCGGCTGCGGCAGCGATGGCGGCGAGACGGTGAGCGGCGCTTTCTCGGCGCCGTCACCCGACGGAGAGCCGAACGGAAACCGAACCGAAAGCCGATTTGCGGCTCAAAAAAACACTTTTCCCTCGGCAGCGGCGGCTGAGACCGCGGCTCCCGCAAAAGGCGCGGCGCAGCCGACCGAAGGCGGCGAGGAAGAACTGCCACGGCGTGAAAGCGCGGCCGAGAGCGGCGGCACGGCGGACGACGGTTCCGCGGCGGGCGGTAATTCGGAAGAGAGCCGGGCCGAGGAAAACGCGGCTCCGCCGAATCAAAACGCACCCGAGCAGCCAAGACCCGAAGATACGCAGAACACCTGCTCCTTTCTGATCGACTGCTCAAAGGCGCTGACCTCCCCGAACCTGCCCGAAAAACTGAGGGACGCGCTGCCTCGGAGCGGCGTCATATTCTCGGGAAACGTCGAGATATCGGGCGGCGACAGCGTGTTTGACATACTGGCGCGGGTGACGCGGAGCGGCGGCATACCGATGGAGTTTTCCTCGTCGGCGGGCTTCGGCTCAAAATACGTCGAGGGCATAAACTCGCTGTATGAGTTCGACTGCGGCTCAAACTCGGGCTGGGTCTACTTCGTGAACGGCGAGAGGCCGAGCGTCGGCTGCGACAAAACGCCCGTGAACCCCGGCGACGATGTGCGCTGGTACTACACACTTGATCTTGGCAATGATATAGACCTGTAAAATATTTATAAAAAGGAGCGAATTATGCGCGACGAGTTCTCGCGGTTCCATCCGCTGATCAACTTCATATATTTCGCGGCGGTGATAATTTTTTCCGCTGTCTATATGAGTCCGCCTCTCGTGCTGATTTCGCTGGCGGCGGCGCTGATATACTCGCTATATCTGGACGGCAGAAAATCCCTGAAATTCAGCTTTTTGATGATCCTGCCGATCGCGCTTTTCGCCGCGCTGGTGAACGTCGCGTTCAACCACAACGGAATGACTATCCTGTGCTATCTGCCGACCGGCAACCCGATAACGCTCGAGTCGATTGTATACGGCATGACCGCCGCGGCGCTGCTGGCCGACGTTATTCTTTGGTTCTTCTGCTTTAACCGCGTTATCACGTCGGACAAGTTTATCTATCTGTTCGGTCGGATAATCCCCTCGCTGTCTCTGATACTCTCGATGGTGCTCCGCTTTATACCCATGCTGCGCAGGCAGCACCAAAGCGTGGCGACCGCTCAGAGCAGCCTCAGAAAGGCGGACGGCAAAAACGGGCTGTTCTCAAAAATCAGGCGCGGCATGAATGTGTTTTCGATAATGCTCACTTGGTCGCTTGAGAACTCGATAATCACCGCCGACTCGATGAACGCCCGCGGCTACGGCTTAAAGGGCAGGACGGCGTTTTCCCGGTACCGATTTTACTCAAGGGACGGCGTTGTGCTTGCCGCGCTGATAATTTTGATCGGCGCGCAGATTTTTCTGACGATAACGGGCTGCGCAAAAATTTCGTACTATCCCTACTATGAGCTGAACGTCATGCCGATCTCGATATACGGATATATATGCTACGCCCTGCTGTGCGTGACCCCGATGATAATCAACCTTACGGAGGATATAAAATGGAACTATTTTCGATCAAGGATCTGAACTTTTCCTACACCAACGGGCGGAACGGCTTCGCCCTGCGGGATATCAGCTTTGATATACGCAGCGGAGAGTTCATAACCCTGTGCGGAAAATCGGGCTGCGGAAAGACCAGCCTTTTAAAACAGCTCAAAACAAGCCTATTGCCCGGCGGCTACCGCTCGGGCTCGGTCAAGTTCCGCGGTGCGGAGCTTGACAAGGTCCCGCCCGAGGTCCAGGCGTCGGACATCGGCTTTGTTATGCAAAAGGCCGAGAGTCAGATAGTGACCGACAAGGTCTGGCACGAGATGGCGTTCGGACTTGAGAGTCTGGGTTACGATACCGACGAGATCCGCCTGAGGGTCTCGGAAATGGCAAGCTTTTTCGGGCTGCAGTCCTGGTTCTACCGCGACACGGCCACCCTGTCGGGCGGTCAGCGCCAGCTGTTGAGCCTGGCGTCGGTCATGGTGCTTGAGCCGAAAATACTTATACTGGACGAGCCCACGGCGCAGCTTGACCCGATCTCGGCGGGAGACTTTATGCAGATGCTTCTCAAGATAAATCTTGAGTTCGGCACAGCGATACTTATATCCGCCCACAATCTCGAGGAGGTAGTGCCGATATCCGACCGCATGATCGTCATGGAGGACGGCAGGATCATAGCCGACAACGAGCCGAGAAACGTTATAATGCAGCTTAGAAACGAGGGCAGCGAGATGTTTCTCGCCATGCCGACCCCGGCGCGCATTTTCGCCTCGGTGGACAGCGGCAAGAACTGTCCCCTCACGGTCCGCGAGGGCAGGGAGTGGATAAGCGAATACGTCAAAAACAAAAAAATAAGGCCCGTCCCGGTGAAAAAGCTCGGCTATAAGACCGACGAGACCGTGCTGGCCGCGAAAAATATCTGGTTCAGGTACGAAAAACGCGAAAACGACATACTGAAAAACATATCGCTGACGCTGCACAGCGGCGAGTGGCAGGCGCTTGTGGGCAGCACCGGTGTGGGCAAGACCACGTTTTTGTCCATACTCTCGGGCAACAACACGCCCTACCGCGGCAAGGTCTACGACATGGGCAACCGCGTGTGCCTGCTGCCGCAGGATCCCACCACCATATTCGAGAAAGACACCGTGGCCGACGATCTGATGCAGGGCGTGTCGCTCAAGGACGACAGCTATCTCCACAGCGTGATAAAGCTGTGCGACCTAAACGATCTTCTTTATATGCACCCCTACGACCTGTCGGGTGGCGAGCAGCAGCGCGCGGCTCTGGCGAAGGTGCTGCTGAGGCGGCCGAGAATACTGCTGCTGGACGAGCCAACAAAGGGCCTCGACGCCCACTTTAAGAAAAAGCTGGCGGGCATACTGCTGAGCCTCAAGCTCCGCGGCATCTCGATAATCATGGTTTCCCACGACATTGAGTTCTGCGCGTCCTACGCCGACAACTGCGCGTTTTTGTTCGACGGCGAGATAATATCAAAGGACGAGCCCCGCGCGTTCTTCTCGGGCAATAATTTCTACACCACCGCGGCCAACCGCATTTCGAGGCATATCATAGACGACGCCATCACGGCCGACGACGTGATATACGCCATAGGCGGCTCCCCCGCGCCGACTGACGCGAAGCCCAAGGCGCCGAAAAAAACGCAGCCGCTCGATACCGAAAAAATGGAGCGGATAAAAAGCGGCACCATGTCGGACGGCGCGGCCAAAGGCTCGGTTTTCTTTTCGATACTCTCGGTGCTGCTGATGCCGCTTGTGATATTTTTAGGAACAAAATATATCCCGAGCAGACCGTATTACTACATCAGCGCGGCGCTTATCATTCTGGCGATACTGCCGTTTGTCATCATGTTCGAGGGGCGAAAGCCCAAAGCGCGCGAGCTTGTGACGATATCGGTGCTGTGCGCGCTGGCGGTGGTCGGCAGAGTCGCGTTTTACATGGTGCCGCAGTTCAAGCCAACGCTGGCGATAATCATAATCGCGGGCATGGCGCTCGGGAGCCAGCGGGGTTTTATGATCGGCGTGATAACCGCGTTCGTGTCAAACATGTTCGTGGGTCAGGGACCGTGGACGCCCTGGCAGATGCTGACGATGGGCGCGGTCGGACTGCTGGCCGGATTTATGTATAAAAAAGAGGCGCTGCCCAAAACGCCCGTTCCGGTGTGCGTGTTCGGGTTTCTGACGACGGTGATCGTGTACGGCGGGATAATGAACCCGGCGTCGCTTATCATGGCCGGCAGCGAGATAAACGGCGCGGCCCTCGCCGCGTGCTACCTGACGGGCCTGCCCTTTGACGCGATACACGGCCTTTCGACCGTGATCTTCCTTGCCCTGCTGGCAAAGCCCATGCTGAGCAAACTCGACAGAGTAAAGAAAAAATACGGCCTTCTTCTAAAAGAAAAAAATTCGTTTATATAAACGTAGTGATTAGCGAATAGGACGGGCGGATGATATCCGCCCCTACGGTTTTGGAAAAATTCATTTATATGAAAAATATCCCCTCCTTTTGAAGGAGGGGTATTTTATTTAATTTATGCTACCGGCGCTGCCGGAGGAGGACCATTGCTGCTCCAGCTTTACCCAGTCGGGGTTGTCGCCTATCTCGGTCCATGTCTCGTACTCGGTGTTGCGCGAGCGCTTGTAGTTGTGGGTGTTGGTCGCTTCCTGCACCGCGGCGTAGTACCACTCGCTTGTGTTCCTGTTGTCCGACCATGTTGCCATGCCGGAAATCAGACCGCTGGCGTGCACCTTTCTCTCAAGCACATTGTTGACGATTGTCATCGCCTCGGCGCGGGTTATGTTTTGGTCAGGCTTGAAGGTGCCGTCCTCGTAGCCCTGTATCCATCCTTCCTCGGCGGCTATCTCCACGTATTCCTCCGACCAGTGGCCGTTCACGTCCTTGAACTTGCCGCTTCCGCTTGAGACCGCGTCGCTGAATCTGGCGGCTATCGCGGCAAACTCGGCTCGGGTGATGTAGTCGGCGGGCCTGAAGTAGGCCGTGCCGTCGCCGCCTAAAATCCCCGCGTTGGTAAGCGTCGATATGGCGTTGTTCGACCACAGGTCCTCGGGAACGTCGATATAGTGGTTGACCCTCGTCCAGTATATGTCGCGTGTGTTGTCGGTCAGGAGGCGGAAGAAGATGGTCGCCACCTCGTCTCTGGTGATGTTGTTCTCGGGTCTTATCTTTCCGTCGGGGTAGCCCACGATATACGCGAAGTGGTCGTAGGTGTTGAGCGCGGGCTTGGTCGTGGGCCTCGGTGTGCTCTCGCTCGTTGAGAAGTTCGAGTTGCCGAGTGATCCGCCGGGCATGTATGTTTTTGGGAACAGATATACGGCGGTGAGCTTTTTGCCGTCCGCGCTGATATTCTCGACCGAGGCGGGCCTGTCGTTCACGGTGGCCTCCGTGGGTCTGTCCTCGGTGTTTGAGAACGTGAAGCCGTCCTTGGCTGTGAATTCGACCGTCACATGATACGCGGTGCCGTAGTTAAAGTTGCTTCCCGGATATATCGTCGGGCTCCAGACCGCCTCGGCGGTCGTGTAGCAGGCGTTTTCGGGAACAGTCGCGGCGCTGTCCGCGATCTTGTTGACATCGGGGGCGGTCACGTATGCCGCGGCCGAGCCCAGGATATAGTCAAGAGTTATCTCAGCCGCTCTGTTGCCGTATATAACGGTCATCGTCCTGCCGGTGTCATAGGGGTTGGAATTCGGCAGTGCGGCGTCGAGATTGGGCACAAAGGCGAAGCCATTCGCGGCGCTGTCGCCGTATTTGACAATAGCGGGCGGCGTGTCTTCATCGTTGTATGTCACGGTGAGCTCAAGACCCGCGGGGTCGAATTTCTCGCCCTCTCTGTATGTCAGCTTTGCCGGAGGCGAGCTGATCGCGATCTTGGCGATCTTTCCCTCCTCGGTCGTCGCGACTGCCGCGGACGCGTCCTCGCCGCGCACCAAAATCGTCAGACTGCTGTTTTTGAGATCGACCTCTTTGCCCTCTGCGGCCTCGGCGGTGATCCTGTAATATCCGTCCCTGACCGCGCCTTTAAACGCGCCGTCTGCCTCGTCCTTCATGAGTTTCAGAGAGTTCGAGGGATCGTTTTTATCCGTGAGCGTGACGGCCGTAATATCGCTTGACGCGAGGACCGTGACCGTGCGCAGGGGCGCGGGCGTCTCGGTCGCCTCAGGTTCGGCCGACGCGCTCGGCGTTTCCGAAGCCTCGGGTGAGGCTGACGGCTCGGCGCTCGGCTCCTCGCTGATCTCGGGAGCGGGCTCGAGAGTCGGCTCGGCGGACGGCGCCTCTGTGGGTACGGCCGTCGGCACGGCTGTGGGAACAGCCGCGGGAAGCGCGGTCGGAAGTTCCGTCGGAGCGGCGCTTTCCGCGCCGCCCTCGGGTGTGACAGCGGGCGTCACGGTTGCCTCGGTCGGGGGAATTTCAGCCTCCGCGGACGCGGAGGGCGATTGTACGGTGTCAAATACGACCGTTGGCATGTTATCGGGAGGATTTATAACGCCTCTGCTGTTTACTATGTATTGATGGGGCTCGTTGTCGGCGGCGATCGTCTGAGACGCGCCGCACTTTAAGTTGGTTATCTTTATCGTGTAGCCCGTGAATATCTCGTGTTTGTCCGCGCCGTTGTCGTTGAGCGTCACGAACCCCGCCTCGGCGGTCTTTGAGTTGTTCTTCATGTCAAAGGCGGCGGCGACCTTCTCGTATCTCATGTTACCCAGCAGCACGGGATTTGAGCAGCTTTTGAAGCTGTTGCCCGATATGCTGATATTCGCGTTTGAGTCCACGGCAAACACGCTTATCGCGCTGCCCGGCACGTTGCCGAACTTGTTGTTTGAAAACGAGCTGCCGTTTTTCACGCGGTACTGTCCGCCGTAGCCGCTCTCGACGCAGTTGTAATACGCCCCGTCGGCCGCCTTTGAAAAGTCGTTCCCGGTGACGGTCAGCCTTCCGGTGACGGCCAGCGACACGGGGATCGCCGCGCCTGTCGCGGTGAACGGCTTTTGCGCCGCGAAAACGCAGTCTTTTAACGCGAAGTCGTGATTTCCGGTGACTTTAAGATATCCGCCGTCGCGGAACGTGAAGCCGCGCACCTCGGCGTTTCCCGAAAGCGCCGCCTCGCAGCCGCTGTCGATAACGGCCGAGCCCCGCGCGGGCTTTATAACGTCGCCGTCCTTGGCGCTCTCGATCGCCGCCTTGAGCGTGGGGTACACCGTGTCTCCGATAACCGCGGCCCCATCGGCCTCGGCGAGAGCCGCGCCGCAGGATAAGATCGACGCGATCACGGTAATAACAAGCATCAGTGATAATCGTTTAAGCAAGTTTTTTGAATCGTTAAGTTTCATTTTCCAAAACACCTCTTTCAAATAATTTTTATTACAAAACAAAAAACGACCCTTTTTGTAACCGCTGATCAAATAACGTTTTAATCAGTAGTTGCTTTTCGGCCGCTATAAAAATTATGTTCCGGGTCGGTTCCGCGGCGGACAAACCGCCGCCGGAACAAACCCAAAGTCTATCATATAACAGCCATTCACTATATATGACGACTGCCGTGGCAAAAAAGTTCCCGAATTTTTAAAAAAATTCAAAATTTTTTTATTTTTTCTTTTTTAAGTTGATTTTTCCGGCCATATCCGTGCAGGACGACTTGCTTGAATCGATAAGCAAAGAGGGAGTTGTGATTTATGAAAAAGTATGAAAACTTTGTCAAAGCGTATGAAAATCTGGCGGGCGCGTCCGACATAGAGCCGCCCTATCCGCCGGTAACCATGGCGGGACTGGTAGGGCTTTTTGAGATAACCTTCGATCAGGCGTGGAAAATGATGAAAGAACTGCTGAGTTATCACGGCTACAGCGAAAGCGCGACGGGTTCGCCGAGAACGGTTATAAAAACCGCTTTTTCAGCGGGCATGATAAGCGATGAGCAGGCGTGGCTTGACCTGCTCGGCGACCGCAACAACGTAGCTCATTCATATAACGAAAAGATCGCCGAATCCATAATTCGGAACACAAGAAAAACCTATCTTTCTCTGTTTAAAAAACTGAGAACCGAAGTAGAAAATAATTGGCTTTCATAATAACCGCAGGCTACCACCTGTTTGCTTCGCCCTCCGGGGAGGGAGAGGTGCTAACACAGGTACTCGTGATTAGCAACTAGGGACTAGGGTGGGACGCCGGGGTCGTCGTCCCCTACAACCAAAGTACGCAAAACACCGTAGGGGCGGACGACCTCGGCCGCCCGCCCTTCGAATTTAATTGGGAATAATTAAATTTTTTACAAACTTATTTCGACGGATTCTGCCAGCGGCTTTATGCTGTCCGTATCGCTCCACAGCATTACTTTTATGTTCGCGTTTTGTAGGTTTGCACTGAAAAACGTTACATCACCGAAGTTATAATAATTCTGCATTTCAATCAACGCGCCGTTTTTATTGTACACCGCCAATATAACTTGGGCGTCAAAATCATCGCAATTATTGACCTTTACAGTAACAATATAATCAGATACCTCGGTGATCTCAACCGAAGGCGCGTTCGGGTCTGCGGTCGGTTTTGCCTCCGGTATTGGAGTCGGCTTTTGTGTGGGAATAGGCGTAGGTTTTTGTGTCGGCGTCGGCTTTGACGTGGGCGTTGCCTCGCTTGGCATTGCTGAATTATAGTGGATCGCGGCGTTCAGCAAGGAATCGTTACCAAAGTCATATTTATTAATTTCAATCGCCTGCCATTCTGATTTATTTCCGCCATAATATATATCGCTAAGACTATTACAATTTAAAAATGCATATCTTTCAATAGATATAATACTATTTGGTATTTCTACACATTTCAAATTGTGGCAAACTTGAAATGTGCAATACGGTATAGAGGTTACACCCTTAGGAATTGTTACACTGATCAGGTTGTTACAACCAGTAAATGCGAACTCTCTTATAAACGCAACGCTGCTGGGAATTATGTAATTTCTTTTTGTATTACCTTGAGGATATTTAATTAAAGTAGTCATATTTTTATCGAATAAAACGCCGCTTTCCGAGCGGTAATGTTGATTTTTTTCAGATACATATATGTCCGTTAATTTATCAAGGTAACCAAATGCACTTTCAAGAGAAATAACGCTTGCGGGAATGGTTATTGTTTTCATGTTACAGTATTCTAAAGCACCGCCTGCTATACATGTAGTGCCTTCTTTTATTATACATTCCGTTATATCCATCTCGGCCTCAATTAAACAACTGTTTATATATAAAAAACCGTTAGTCCAGTTATTTTTATTATTATAGTATTCAGTATTATAAAATGCACGAGAGTCAATGGACGTGACCCCGCTGCCTATTGTTATATTTTTTAAGGCGCTGCAATCAAGAAATGCCTCGCTGCAAATAGATTCAACGCTATCGGGGATTTCTATTTTTGCAAGTGATGTGCAATCTCCAAACGCTCTCTCTCCGATAATTTTAATACTGTTGCCAACAGTTATGTCTGTTAGGTTATTGCAAGAATAAAACGCCGCAGTTCCAATAGAAGTAATGCCATTACCTATTTTCACGCTTTTTAATGGATAGTCTATAAATGCATAATCACCAACATCTGTTACACCATATTGAATCACAACTGATAAAATCTTACTTCGCACGTATCCCCAAGGCTGTTGATCTACCATCGTTCCCATACTGCCCACACCGCTGATTGTTAGAACTCCTTTATCATCAAGTGTCCAAGTCAAATTGTTGCCGTTTGCGCCAAAAGTGCCGCTGTCCACTATTGTCGCGGCATTTACGGGCATAAACGTAAACATCGCGCAGATCATTGTTAATGATAAAACAAAACATAAAACCTTTTTCATAAAAATGTACCTCCAAAATAAAAAGTGTGTGGTCTCAATCGGAACCACACACGAAAAATGTTTAGCTCCGATTGCTGCCACGCAAATTTCTAACCTGATTTAATCGGTATACGAAAATAGAGCGTACATTTTTGCCAAATGCAAAAATACACCGATCAAATCAAGTAGATTATTAAATTTACGTGGCAAATTTATTTTATCATATTATTCCAAAAACGTCAATGAAAATTTAAAAATACATAACAGTTTGGGAGAGGCTTTACAAATATTCACATATGCGGCAAATATTTTATGCGGGTCGCTCGTTTGCCTCGCCCACAAACACAGCGGATATAAAAAATAGGCTCGCCCCGTGGGGGAGTCTAATCACTATTCGCTAATTACTAATCACTACGTTCCCACCTCCGTCTTTTCGCCTTTGGCGAAAATCCACCTCCTCCCGGGAGGAGGCAGCTGGGCGGCCTTGGCCGCGCGATTTTATGATACGCTCGGGCGTTTGCTGATGCCGAGGGTGTCCCGGGCCCAGATGCGGCTGAGGTAGAGGAGAAATAGTATCGCCGCCGAAAGTCCGTTGCTGACGACCACCGAGTACCATATGCTCTCAACGCCCATGTGCAGCACTTTCTGGCAGAAGAATATCGTGGCGAAGCGGAACACCCAGAGGCGCGCCGCCTCGATCAGCATTGTTATCTTGGTTCTGCCCGAGGCGTTCAAAAGCCCCATTGTGCAGTTATAGACGTTGTTTGTGAAGCACCAGAACGCCATTATCGAAAGAAAGTCCACCGCCATCGACAGCACCTCGCTGTCCGAGGTCAAAAGGCCCGCGGCGGCGTTGCCGAACGGACGGTAGGAGAACAGCCGTCCCAGACAGAACAGCAGCACAACGCCGCCGAATGTGGCGATTTGGTAGCCGTGTTCCGCGCGCTTGAGCTGGCCCGCGCCCAGGTTCTGGCCGACTATGGTTGATGTGGCGGAGCCTATCGCGGTCGAGGGCAGCGTGATTATTCCGTTGATCCTGTTGCCTATGCCGTAAGCCGCCATTGCTGACGGGCCGAAAACGTACACGTTTTTCGACATAAGCACAAAGCCGAACTGCATGGTGCTGCTGCCTATCGCGGTCGGCAGTCCCACCGAGATGATCTGTCTGATCATCTTTTTTTGCGGCCTGAGCATGTTTTTCTCAAGGTGAATATCGTTTTTGCGGCTGAGCAGATATTTCATACCCACGGCCGCGCAGGGCACCTTTGAAAGCAGAGTGGCGAGGGCCACACCGCCTATGCCCCACCTGAGGACCATCAGAAACAGCGGGTCCAGCACCATGTTTATCAGTATTCCCAAAAGGTTCAAAAGCATGGGGAACACCGTGTTGCCCTGCGACTGGTTGACGGCCGAGAAAATATTGATTATAAACAAGAGTGGCGTGTCGAGCATAACTATTCGAAGGTATATGTTGCCTAAGTCGAATATCTCGCCCGAGGCGCCTATCCACGCGGTAATAAGCGGCGTGCAGACGACAAGCGCGGTCGTGCAGAACAGCGAAAAGATCATGGCGGTCAGAAATATCTGGTTTGCCATGTGCCGCGCCTTGTCGGGTTTGTCCGCGCCGATGTACTGCGCCATAAGTATCGAGCCCGCCATGGTTATGCCCTGCCCGAACGCTATAACGGTGTTCTGTATGGGCGACACCATCGAGATGGCCGCCTGCGGCCCCGTGCCTATCTTGCCCAGCCAGTACGTGTCGGTCAGGTTGTACATGTGCTGCAGCAGGTTGGTCACGATTATGGGCGAGGCGATGAGGAACAGCGCTTTGACGATGCTGCCGCGCAGTATCAGCTCGTTGTTGTTTTTTACAAGAAATATCTTTTTTAATTTTTCCAAATCGACATCTCCCCGAAAATTGTTTTCAGAAAATCAATCCTGGTCGCTCTCGTATATCTCCGCGAACTTTTCAAGCTCATCGCGTATCTTTATGTGCTGAGGGCAGGCCTTTTCGCATTTTCCGCATTTCACGCAGTCGGACGCGCGGCCTCGGTTCAGCGAAACTCTGCGGTAGTACATGCCCGATTTTTTGCCTGTCGTTCTGAACATATTATATAGCCCGAAATACGCCGGTATGTTTATGTCCTTCGGGCACTCCTCGGTGCAGTATTTGCAGTTGGTGCAGGGCGTCGCGTTCTTGTTTATTATCCCTGTGACGCGATCGAGAGTTTCCCGCTCGCGGCCGCTCAGGGGTCTGAAATCGGCCATGTTTGATGTGTTGTCGAGCATTTGCTCCGCGCTGCTCATGCCGCTTAAAACCATCATGCAGCCCTCGAGCGACGCGGCGAATCGGATCGCGTACGACGCGGGCGAGGCGTTCATGCCCGCCTTTTTGAACTCGGCCTCGGCGTCCTTCGGCAGGCTCGCCAGTGTGCCGCCCTTGACCGGCTCCATGGCGATGACGGGCTTTCCGTGGCGGCGGGCGGTCTCGTAGCACGCGCCCGACTGTATCGCCGCGCTGTTCCAGTCAAGATAGTTGAGCTGCAGCTGCACAAAGTCTATCTCGGGGTGCTCGGTCAGCACCCTGTCCAGAAATTCCGCGCTGTCGTGATACGAAAATCCTATGTGCTTGGCGAGACCGCGCTCCTTCAGCCCTTTGAGGAACTCAAAGCCGCCGAATTTCACCGTGTTGTCGTATCTGTCTCTGCACATGTTGTGCAGAAGATAGAAGTCGAAGTACTCCGCTCCGCAGCGGCGCAGCTGCTCGCTAAAATACGTTTGGTACTCGCCGCCGCCCTTTACGCGTATTATCGGCATTTTGTCGGCCAGTATGTATTTGTCTCTCGGATATCGGTCGGTCAGGCAGCGCTTCACCGCGGTTTCCGACAGCTCGCCGTGATAGCCGTAGGCTGTGTCGAAGTACGAGAATCCGCGCTCGATAAAGCGGTCAACCATTTCGCATACCAAATCATAGTCTATGCTTTTCGGATCCTCGCTGTCGGTGAGCGGCAGCCGCATAAATCCGAATCCCAGTTTTTTGACTGAATTTAAAAGCCCGGTCATTTTTGCTCCTCCTTTTAATTGTTAATATCAATGCCCGCGCGGCCGCAGGCGCTCAGGAACGAAGCGAAGGGCACGAACATTTGAGCGAAGCCCTTTGTGCTCGCCGCGCCGCACAGCACCGCGTCGCCGTATACTGTCTTTTTGCCGCCGGGCAGGCCCGACGCCCTGAACGTCATAACGTATCTGAGCGTTGGCAGGCCTGCTGTGAGATATTTTTTGTCGCCAGTCAGTTCGTAGGCCGCCGCCAGAGCTTCAAGCACCAGCGGATTGTTGCCGTTTCGTTTGAGGCTCGGCAGCTCCTTGTAATAAAACAGCCCGTTTTCAAGCCGCGCGTTTTCGAGCAGGTCGTCCACCGCGGCGATTATCATGTCTTTTATCTCGGGATTGGGCTTCACCCTGTAATACCTCATCAGGCTGCCCACCGCCACCGATATCATAAACACGACCCTGATTGCCGTGTTCTCAAGGTATGGCGAGAGCCACAGCCCGTACTCGTCGCGCCACTGCTTGAAATGCCCGACTATGCGGCCGCATTTTTCGAGCCAGCGTTCGTCGTTTGTCTCAACATACAGCGCGGTCAGGGTGCGCAGCGCCCAGCCGGTCTCTCTGGCGCTTGCGCGTCCGCCTTTTCGGAACACGGGATCATCAAGCAGACGAATTACGTTTTCGCCTATGCCGATCGCGGCGCTTTTCGCCTCGTCGTCTCCTGTCAGGTGGTACAGGTCGAGCAGACCCTCGACCCACTGGTGGCTACAAGCGATCTTGCCGTTTTTGCAGTGTCCGTTGGTGTGCTCCCATTGCCCGCCGTATAGCCGCGGATCGTCGCTGAAGTGGCAGATGTCCACGTCGATCTGGTGCCTGGCCGAGACCATGAGATAGTCCATGTACCGCCTGATGCCTGTGCGCGCGTACATCAGCGCGCAGGCGTGGGGATAGTCGTACTCGTTGTTGGTCCACACAAGCTCTCCGCCGCCGCGGCCCTGATTGGTGTAGCCCATGTTCGGCGAGTCGCCCCAGTTGAGCATGCCGTAGCAGCGCGCGTGCTCGTCGGCCTTGTTTATCAAAAATATCTCGATATCGTCGCTTGTATTGCCTCGGAATATATCCTCAAACGCGCCCGATTCCTCGAAAACCTTAGGGCTTATCGCGGGTCTGTCGGGCATCTGGTAAATTATGCTTCGGTTGTTGAGGCTCTTTAGATCCTCATTTTCGTGAAATATGAACAGGACCTTCTGCTCCCTCGCCATTCCGCTCTGCATGACGATGCTTTCGGAGCCCTCGGGAACCAGGTCAACGCGGAAACCACTTCTGTCGGAGCGCAGCCCTTTGGGATAGTTCTGCTGCGGCTGGAATATCGTTGCGCATAGGCCTGTCTCATCGTCCGAGCTGTCGACGAAAAACGAGCCGTAAAACACTTCCGCGTTATGCTCGTTAGGCTCATACAAAAGCCGCTCGGCGCCGATCTCAAGCTCCGCGCTTTCCCCGACCAAATATTCTGTCTCATGGTTGGTTATCGCGACCGCGCTGCGGGTTGGCGCGGACAGTCTTTTGTGGTTTATGCTCAGCGACTTTATTTCAAGAGGCTCGCTTGTCGTGTTTGTTAGCGTGTACGCGAGCTCGAATTGATTTTTCTCGGCGCAAAACGTCAGGTTTATCCGCGCCGCGTATGACCTGCCACCGCCCGTGTGACTGCCCTCGAGATTGACGACCGTGCAGAGCGGGCCGGTTTCTTTTATGCCGATCCTGTCGGTTTTATAGTCGTAAACCATGCCGTCCGCGTCTGTGAGAACAGGAGCCGAGACGCACTCGCCCAAGTCACGGCACATAAAATTTACGCTTTCAAAAATTCGGTTCGGCCTGTTCGAAAGGATTATTTTAAGTTCCCCCACATTAACAGTATTCCCGTCAAATTCCACGGGCTCAAACTCCCCGCGGTCGTTTTTGTCGGTATCGAAATAATAGTCGATCGCGGCGTTTTTCGGCAGGTCGGCCATGCCCCGAACGAACAGCCACTTGACGCTGCCGTCGTCCCAGCGCGACAAGGCTCTCAGGTCTGAGGGCAGCGCGTTTCCCGCGCCGTCGACCAAAGCGCCGCGCGCCTCGGGCAGCGCGCCTCTTTTAAACGGCGCGCCGAAATATATGTGCTCTCTCTTTCTGTCACAATTGTATGTTTTTTCAAAATGCAGCTTTATCATCACTCGTCCTCCGTTTGGGTGATTTTAAATTAACATTAAATATAATTATACAGCAATAAATACATGATTTCCATATAATTCTTGTCATGTTAGGCTGAAAACTTTGATTTTTTGCCATATCGTTTTTAAGATTCAAGACGCGCAAAAATCGGTTGTGTTTTTAAAAGGCCTGTGATAAAATATAATTCAGAGAAAACAAAGTTTAAAATCGGAGGAATATCAAATGGCGGAGTATTGTTTTGAAAACGCCGCGGTTCTTCCCGACCCCGCGTTTGAGCCGCGGGCGCTTGACGGGATACCAGACTGGCGGAAACATTATATTTTGAAATACAGAAACGCGATCGACAGAAAGCTCAGCCTTGGCGCGTGGCGGCTCACAGAGCGCGAGCTTGAAAAGCGCGGATTTTCGGCCGCGGATATCAGGGTCAGCGCAAACGGCAAGCTCGTCTGCGGCGGCGCGCACTTTAATATTTCCCACTCGGGCGGGATTGTCATGTTCGCCTACGGCGGCGCGCCGATCGGCTGCGATATCGAAAGGGTCACGGCCGCCCACCTTGAGATAATGAGACGGGTCTTTACCGAAATCGAGCAAAGCTACATAAACTCCGCTAAAGATTTAGGCGACAGGGACCGCAGATTTTTCAGACTGTGGACGATCAAGGAAAGCTGCCTCAAAATGAGCGGAGAGGGCCTCGGCGTCTCGCCGCTGCGCCTTGAGATAAGCCCCGAAACAAACGAGATATTCCGCGATTCGCGCCCGCTCCCCTGCGCCGTCACCGCCGGCTCCTACAAAGAATACGAGTTCTCAATCTGCGAGGCTCTCGACCGCTGACGGCGTGAACAAGCGTTTCGTCGCGGAGCAAACCCACGTAAGCTGCGCGTATATATTTTAAGACAGAATAATTGTTTTTTCTAAAAATCGAAATAATCCGCTCAAATTATTGACAATAATTATACTAAATGTTATAATTTCATTAATCAGCGCTTTATCCGCTATAATTAATAACAATAGGAGGGAATTATATGACAACAAAGCGGGTTTATTTTACGATTATATTATTAGCAGCAATTATAGCTTCGGCGGTTATACTTCCGGCTTGTCTGGCGGAAGAGGCGGCCGACGCCACAAAGGATATCAGGATCAGTATTCCGTCGGGTGATGTGTTCAAAGAGGTGGAGTTCACCGACACGAAGCCTTTTATCGCGGACGAGGGCCGCATAATGGTACCGGTCGCGCCGCTCATTGACGCGTATAATCAATTCGATAACAGCGACCAATACCAAATCGCGTGGAACGACGAGGAGCATAAGCTGACATTGACAATGAATAATAATTATGCTTATCGGGTGGAATATTTCGATGGAAACCCGAACCGCAGAGATTATTATCAAACCGGACAAAGAATCAGGGGCGAGGAACCCAAATATGATCCATCAAAAGAGGCGTATTCAAATGAGGAATTAGTCTGCGCTCCGGAAACGATCAACGGCCGTTTGTATTTGCCGATAAAATATAATACTGTTCCTTTGGGCGTCGGAAGGATTTGTTCCACAAGTTGCCGATTTGATTACAACGAAAATATGCTTTACATAGGCGAAGCGCTTTATCCGTTCAATATTGCTTTTAAGGACGAAAACGGGGAGAATATCGCCGATGATATTCGGGTGGAAAGCGAATCGGATGTGCCGCTGCCCGTTCTTGAGGACACCGAAAGCAAACGCTTTGCGGGCTGGAAAGCCGTGCTGCCGAACGGAGAATACAGATCGCTTGCCGCGAGCACATATGACGTAGACTTAGGTCAAATCGACACATATAATAACACGCTGAAAACATCTCAGAGGAAAGCGTATATCCGTAATGATTTGAGTCACATTTATGATTATTCATGGGCAAAAACCATGACATTATATCCGATATGGTATGATCATTTTCCAAAAGAAGAAGACTATGCCTCACTTCCCGACAAGGAGTTTGTCGTTCCCGAAGATGAAAAGGCGCTTTTCGAGAATTACTATGAAGGATATCTCAGCTCGATATACGGCATTATACCTCCGGGCACAACTTACGGAAAGGAATTGACCGAGGCGCCGAGCGGGCTCATAACAAGATACGTTAGCGATTTTGATAATGATGATCACGCTGAAATGATCACCGTGTGCGCCATCGCCGGCGACGGAGACGTTGGTCATAATATATGTCTGCAAATTTATGAGATAGGCGAGGATGGACAGCCGTGCCTTAAAGACGAACGCCCCGTGTTCTACAATAATTATTACGCGGTAGCACGCAGAACGGTTTTTGTTCACCAATATAACAACGTGAACTATATATGCGCGACATCATGCAGCGCCGGTGTAAATCGAAATATGGGCGCTGAGCATCGTTTATTAAAATACAACGGTAACAAATTTGAAGGAGTTTATTGTTTGTTAGACCCCGGATATTCCGATGGTGTCGGACTGTACAATGTGCCGGATAACGCGAAAAACTATTATGACGACGGAGAAGAGGTCTATCCCGGCAAATATTATTCATATAATGACGCGGTTATGTACGAGGGTATGGAATTCGGCCTAAAAGTGGCCGATTACGGCACGTGGAACTATACCAGATATAATTATGACGGCACAACGACCGAAGAGAGTAGATCGTTAAAACCGATGTATACCGCCGATAACGCTGTATGGATAGCGTCGATAGATGATACTATGTATGAATTTTTATTATATTCAGAAGAGCAAACCGCGCGCACTGTTTCGGTTCCGGAGTATGAATAATATAAATTCTTATAAAGAAGGAAATTAAATGAAATTTAAACGTATATTATTGATAAAAATATTACCCATCTTGGCAATGCTGTCATTATTTGCGTTGTCCTCATGTTCTCTTAAAAGTTATGATGTGCCCGGCAGAGCTGTTAATATCTCCTATTTATCGAACGGTGTTATGACAAAAGTGGATTTCCCGAAGACACCACCGTTTATAACCGACGAGAATATTATTATGATTCCTGCCGCGCCTATGGTTGAAGCTTATAACAAAGACGGCAATCCGGACAAATATGACCTTACATGGGATGATGAGGCAAAAAAACTCACCATTGTTAAAAATGATGATTATTCTCACCGCGTAGAGTTTATTGAGGGAGTAAGCAGCTATAAATTCTATTATACCAATGAAATATCAAACAGTATCGCAACTGGTCAGCCGACAGTTCAGGAAGTTCATGGGAGGGGCCAACTGGAGGCTAAAGTTGAAACGATAAACGGATACGTATATATTCCCATAAAATACGGAAATACCTATCTTGAGTTTAAGAATTTATTTCAAACGACATGCAAATTTGACAATGAGGACAATACGCTATACATTGGGGAAACGCTGTATCCATTCAATATTCAATTTAAAGACGAAAACGGACAAAAGATCGTAGATGATATAGAGGCAAAGGACAACTCCGATATTCCGCTTCCCACGCTTGACGATACCGAGGACAAGCGCTTCGCGGGATGGAAAGCTCTTTTACCGAACGGGGAATATAATACGCTTAACGAATGGCCGTCCTACCCTTATGACGCCAAAGATGAGAGCACATACAAAAATTTCATTTCAGAAAACGACAGGAAAGAGTACGTCAAAAACGGTTTAAGATACGAATATGACTATTCATGGGTAAAAACTATGACCTTGCAGCCCATATGGTACGATCCTTTCCCGAAAGAAGAGGATTACGCGTCTCTGCCCGATAAGGAGTTTGTTGTGCCCGAAGATGAGAAGGCGGTTTTAGAAAGCTACTATGACGGATATCTCCGTTCAACATTCGGCATTGTTAGTCCGGGAACAATTTATGCTCAAGGACACGGCCCCGCGCCTTACGGACTTATTTCAAAGTATATCAGCGACTTTGACAATGACAGTCACGCCGAAATGATAGCTTTATGCGCGGTCTGCCTTGAGGATCCGAAAGAGAGCGGCGCTGCCAGATCGGTGGGTTATGGATATAAACAAAATGTATATTTGCAGATCTACGAAATCGGCGCGGACGGACAGCCGTATATGAGCAACGAAGTTCCGGTTCTTAACAACTATTTTGCGTCAGCGGCGCGCAGAGACGTTTTTGTGCACCAGTATAATAACGAAAACTATATTTGCGCGGTTTCGGCTTGTACCGCTGCTATAAATAACAGTTTAAAATCGGAGTATTATCTCTTTAAATACAACGGAAGTAATTTTGAGAGGGTCATGTATTTATACACATCTGGATCATCGGATGAACCTTCAACTCTGTATAGTGTCCCGATTGGAGCCGAAGATCACAGCTCCGACAAAGCGCTTCATCCGGGTGAATACTATTCATATAATGACGCGATCATGTATGAGGGTATCAAGTACGGCCTGAAAACGGTCGATTACGGGGAATGGAAATATACAAAAAAGAATTATGACGGAACGACATCGGAGGAAAGTCAATCCTTTCCGCTAATGTATACAGCGGATAACGCCGTATGGTTAGCGGCTGTAAACGATACATGCCGTGAGCTTTCGGCGGGTGCGGGAGGACAAATTGAGCACACCGTGTCCGTTTCGCAATAATGATATTAATTAAGAAAGGCTGATAGAATAAACATGAAAAAGTTTTTTAAGGTATTTATGGTTTTCGCGATAATTACGTGCATAAGCAATGTTGTATATGCCGATCCGGAGCCGGGTTTCCGTATATACACCGCCACCGGCGGTATATATACGGATGATGAAACCGAGAGAATGAATATTGGCAGTGCATCCGGAGCCAGCGTATATGCTCGATATAATCAGTTTAATAAACTGTTAAAGGCAGAAGAAATTGTGTGGGACTATTCTTTGCGGGAGTTCTATTCATGTTTCGGAAGTGATGATTCCGATGAGACGCTAACGCTGGGAGAGACTTTCAACTATGATTATTCAGGCATGTCCGATATTCAAAAACTGAAGCATCAGGTTTCAAAGCAGATCAACTACATAAACAGTATTGGCGGAACAATGACCGGATACAGAATCGAGAGCAGCGGTTCAATATTTGAACGGTATGCTTTGAACATATCTTGGGATGTGGGCGGAGAGCACCATTATGCCAGATTTGAATCCGATAATGCTTCGCTTGTATGTATTGGCTATTATGATTTATGTTACAGTGAGTCGGGAATTGTTCAATATGATATTCCTTATATGAATGAACATTTCGGTGCCGTTTATGATGTTCAATAAGTATGACTATGATCATGAATTAAGAACATAGCGATAAAATTACGGCAGGATGATTCCGAAAATCATCTTGCCGCGTTTTTATATCTCATACATTCGCAAAGGTTCAGAAAATCGGGGTATTTATGAAATAATAACGCTTTATAACAAATCACAAAATTTTTAAATAAAAATGTAAAATATACTTGACATTTTGGGAGATGGTGTTATAATAGAAAATGTAAAGCATGTTTTACATTTTGGAAAGGAGGCGGCTAAACTGAAAAACAGGATAAGAGAGCTCAGACGGGCAATGGGGCTGACCCAGGACGAGCTGGCGGGCGCGCTGAGCGTCACGCGGCAGACAGTGATCGCTATCGAGAAAGGGACCTACTGCGCGTCGCTGCCGCTGGCTCACAGGATCGCCGTGTTTTTCGGCGAGAGCATTGAAAGCATATTTATTTTTGATGAGGAGGATCAATAATGGATTTTAAGAAAAAGATGAAGATAAACATGATATACTATGCGGCGCTTGTCGCCTTGGGCGCGGCGTTCATAGTGTTGCGGATCTTGGGATACATGCCGGATATATTCATATCCTTCGGCTGCGCCTACGCCGCCTGCGGACTGGCGATGCTGATCAGGAACGGCGTTATTATCTCAAACCCCGAAAAGCTCAAAAAACTTGAGATAGAGTCAAAAGACGAGCGCAACAGAATGATCTACGGCAAGGCGGTGAGCCTGGCGTTCAATATTTTTATATACGCCGCGGCGGCCGCGATAATGGCGCTGGAGCTTGTCGGAATGTCCGAGGCGGGGTTGACTGTCGCGCTGTGCCTGTGCGGCTTTGTCGTGATCTACGTCGTGTGCTATTATATCCTGAGAGCGCGGAGCTAATAGTTTTCGAGGATCTCGGCGGCGGAGCGTTTGTTGTCGCGCAGGGCGCGGCATAGGCAGCGGAGGCAGTCGGCGTTGCCGCGGGTAATTATGTTCTGCTTGTCAAAGCACGAAAGGGTCGCCTTAAAGCCCATGTCGCGCAGTATATCCTCGGCGGAGCGTGTGATCTCGCCGTAGGGATAGGTGTAGACCACAGGTGTTATTCCGCAGTTGTCCGAAAGCAGATTTTGGGCCTTTTGGGCGTCCTCGGTCAGGGCGGCGCGGTAGTTCTCGGCGCTCTCGCCCTTGAGCTTCGCGGCGCCCCTGCGTCCGCTGTCGTTGCCCTTCATGCCGGGCAGCATGTGCATATTATAGCTGTGATTGGCGAACTCGAATCTGCCGCTGTCTTTCATTTTGTTGATCGTGTCATAGTTCAGGTAGGCGTACTCAGGGTTCTCATCCGAGATCTTTGAATAGTTCTCGGTATAGCTCCCGACTATCGACACAAGACCGCGCATGTCGTACTTTTCAAATAGGGGCAGGCCGTACTCGCAGTTGTTCTCGAACCCGTCGTCGAACGTGATAACGACAGGCTTTTCGGGCAGTTCGCCGCCGCCCTCGACGTAGTTTATAACGTCGCTCATAAAAACGGCGGTGTAGCCGTTATCGCGCATATATTTGAGGTCGCTCTCAAAACCGCTCACGGGTATAACGTAGGCGTTCACCTTGCTTTGGTTCTCGGTCAGGCCGTGGTACATCAGGATGGGCAGCTTGACCGAGCCGCCCTCCGCGGCCGCGGGCTTTGCCTCTTTGGCGGCGATCATGCGGAAGCCGAACGCGCCCAGCGCGATCGAGATAACAAACGCGAGCGCGTAGATTATAAGAGTTCTGAGTTTGATAACATACATGAAAAATCACCCCTAATATTATTATTAAGGGTGATTGAATTTTATTCAAAAAAGGTTTTTTGTTGCATCTTTCGCAGTGAAGGCAAATGGGCGGTAGGTTGCCGCCTCAACTAATCACTATTCACTAATCACTAATCGCTACGTTCCCACCTCCGTCTTTCCGCCTCCTCCCTGGAGGAGGCAAATATTAGGCGCCCCCTTGGGGGAGCTGTCGGGCATACCGACTGAGGGGGGGAATCCTAATCGCTATTCACTAATCGCTAATCACTACGTTGTAAGCGGTATCAGGTTGTCGGTCCAGTAGAATATTTTGATATTGTCCGCGGCGCTTGGGGTATTGACGGGCTGTGAAAAATCCTTGGAGGCGCTCGGTTCAAGTTCAACGTCGTTTATGATCTCGGTGGAGCGCAGGGCCCCCGAAGCGTCATAGGCGCAGATGTACAGGTCGCCGAATATCGCGTTTTCGCTGTTGTTCGTCACGGTGAATGATACCTCGGCGCCGTTTTCGGTTTTGCTGATATTCACGTTTTCGAGAGCCGCGGGCGTATCGGGCTCGGGCGGCGCGCTCGGTTCGGGGCTCTCGCTAGGCTCGGGACTTTCGATCGGCTCCAAGTATTCAACGATATTTTGGAAATCGACCATGCCGTAGCCGTACTCGTCGTTGCGCTCGCCCTGCGCCGCGCCTCCGAGAGGATCGCAGGTCTTTGAGAGCAGGTCCATAAATCCCGCGCTGTCGATATCGGGCCGATAGTATTTCGCAACGGCCGCGGCCGCCGCCACATACGGCGCGGCGTAGGAGGTGCCGCGTCCCGTGTTGTACCCGCCCGATATCACCGTGCTGTAAACGTCAACGCCGGGCGCGCAGGCGTCCACCGACGAGTTGTAGTGGCTGAACGAGCCGCGTTTTTTGTCTTTGTCTATCGCGCCCACGCCGATAACCCCATCGTACGCCGCGGGATACAGCAGCTCGGTGCCCTTGTTTGAGCCCGATTTGTTGCCGCTGGCCGCGACCACTATCGCGCCGCTTTCGACCGCGTGAGTGATAGCGCCGCGCAGACTCGCGAAGTCGGAGGGTGTGGTGAGGCTAAGGTTTATAACGTCGCAGCCGTAGGTGTCCACAGCGGCGGTCACGGCGTTTGCGATGTCGGATATGTAGCCTGTCCTGCCCTCAAGACCGCGCAGGGAGTATATCGAGACCTCGGGCAGAACTCCGGCGATGCCGACGCCGTTGTTGGTGTCGGCTCCGATTATGCCCGAGATAAATGTGCAGTGTCCGTAGCTGTCATAAAGTCCGACCTTGTTTTTGGTAAAGTCGGCCTCGACGGCAATGTTGCCGCCGATGTCGGGGTGCTTTGAGGGGCTGCCGCTGTCGACCACCGCGATCTTCACGCGCTTTCCGAAAGCGTGATTTGAGTACACTTTTTCGGGGCGCACCATCAGCGTGTTCCATTGCTTTGAATATTCGGGGTCGTTGGGGAAGGTTTCGGCCGCCGCCGTTATCGGGTCGGGCAGCGCGATCTCGCCAAACTCCAGCTCTTCATCGGGTATGGTAACAATGCCGTCTCCGTATATCGGCTCGGCGGAAGCGGGAGCGGAGACCGCGAGCATAAATGCCGCAAACGCCGCGCATATGGTTTTTCGGAATTTCATAATAATAATCACTCCGTTTAAGTTAAATCGTTGATCAGCCTATGTTGAAAAGAATCTTCACCGCTTCGGCTCTCGTCACGTTGTTTTCGGGTTTCAGAGTGCCGTCGGTATAGCCGTTCATTATGCCGTGAGTCAGCAGCAGAGCCGTCTCGTCCTTCGCCCAGTCGGGCACGTCGTTTTCGTCCGCGGCGATTATTTCTCCGCGGTAGAGCCCCTCGGGCAGCAGCCTTGCCGCCGCGACCGAAAACTCGCAGCGCCGTATCCTGCCGTTTGGAGAAAACTCGGTCCTGTCGCCGTTCTGCTGTCCACGCATTATGCCGAGGCTGTAGAGCGCCTTGACCTGATTTATCGCCCACGCGGGGATGTCGTCTATATCGTCATAGGGCGGCTGCGCTCCGCTGTAGTCCGAGGGATTTATTCCCAGATAGTTGGCGATCATGCAGGCGAACTCGGCGCGCGTCATGTTGTTGTCGGGCTTAAACAGCGTTTTGCCGTCCTCGCTGTAGCCCGAGACCACCTTGCGCTCCGTCATGTAGGAAACATAGTCCTTTGCCCAGTGGCTTTCGGTGTCGTCGTATATGTTTTCAAGCGCCTCGATATCGCCGCCGATAAGAGACAGCTTAAAGGCGCTGAACCCGGCGGCGTCTGTCACGGACGCACGGATCAGGTGCGGCTTTAGGTCCTCGCCGTTGGGCAGGCGGCACTCGAGCCTGTCGTCCGCCTCATAGAAGCTGAAGTCGATCGGCTTTCCGTCATAGGCGAGCGTGATATTCTCCGCTTTGAGGTCGCCGTGGCAGTTGTCGAACTCGGCGATATACATGTTGCCGCTCAGGCCGTCGGTGATTATCGGATAGTCGCCTTCCTTCGGAGGCGGCGCGTTGTCATACGACACGCGGACCTTTATAACGCCGCTCGCGCCTCCGGCTTTGGCCGTAATTGTGCCCTCGGCCGGAACGTCGCCCGCGGTCAGAACTCCGCTCGGCGAGATCGAGCCGATAGACGGGTCGCTGAGGGCCCATGCGTAGGCCTCGTCCGCGTCGGTCACGGCCGCGCCCGCGTAGGTGCAGTCGGCCGCCAGGTCAACCGTCTCTCCGGGTAGCAGAGACAGCTCGGTCAGCGGCTCGGCTCCGTCCTCCCGGCGTATGGTGACCGTGTCGGGAGTGGTGACCGAGCGCAGCATGGTGGAGCCACGGGCAGCGCCCGAAGCGGCGTCGATGTATATCTCGCCGTCGCCGCGGACGGTCACGTATCCGTCTTGGTTTATGTCCGCGTCGCCGCTCGTGACGGTGTACGCCACCGGCTCGTTTATGTTCGCTCTGCCGTATGAGCTGTCGATCGCCGCTACCCATACCGCCGTTGAGCAGCCGGAGAGAATATAGTCGCCCCACGGGTAGACCAGCAGCTTATAAGGCACGCCGTCGGGGGCGTTGGTCTTTTTCAAAAATATAAAGTTGGCGCAGCGCCTGAGGGATTCCGACGGGCTGTTCAGCACCGTGAAATCGGTCGTCTCGGGCAGCGTTCCCGCCAGCTGTGTGCTGCCGCCGCCGTCCAGGTTCACCGCGTCGACGCAGCCCAGCTCCAGCAGACGGTTGGCAAGCGTTTCCTTGCGCACTCCGTAGCTGTAGCCCTGCTGTCTGCCGTCGATGGTGTAGAATATTATCGAGCCGTCGGCGCGGATGCCCACAGCGCTTCTGGGCGCCGCAATGTCGTCCGTGAAGTCGAGCTGCCCGTTCCGAATCAGCGACCCGCCGAGACAGCCCGTGCCGTATACCGCGTTCTGCCAGCGCTGATCGCCCGTCGTCTCGGCCGCCGTGAAGGTTATCTTCTCTCCCGGGGCTATGCCCGCGATCCTGGCCTTTACCTCGTCCGCGGCGGTGTTGTCCACGCTGAGCAGCAACTTGCCCTCGGGGATCTCGACCGAGCCGTCGGCCTCAAAGACCGACTCGACCGTGGCCGTGACGGGCTGTCCGAACATGAATCCGCCCGAGACATCGCCGAGAACGATGTTGGTTCCCGTTCCGGAGCAGCCTGTCTCTGAGCCGAAATCGTCGGTGTATAAGTACATGATATAGGGCTGGCGGAATTTGTTCAGCGCCTCTATCCCGAACGTCGAGCCGTCCGCCCGCTGCGCGGTTATCGCGATCTTGAGCGGCGTCACAAAGGCGGTGCCGTCGGCGTTAAATCCGAGGCCGATCAGCTCGTCGCTGTCGCAGGTCAGCACCTCGCCGTCCGTGATGGTGTCGCTCATCGGCACTCCGGTAGTGAACGAGAAAAAGTCGGCGTTCATGCCCATGGCGGCGAACACGCCCAGGTTGTTCAGATATTGATTCGCCTCCAGCACGGTGCGCTTGCCGAACACCTGACTGCCGTTTGAGATGATCGGCAGCACGTCGGGGTTCGGCAGGTACGAAAAAAAGTTCTCGGTCTGCTGACCAACCGACGAGCTCATAAACGTGTTTTTGTTGTAAACCGTGCCCTGTGCGTACTCAAGCTCGGAGTGGGAGGTCTGCTCGCCCAGGATCGATGAGGCAAAAGCGGATGCGGGCATAAGCAGCACGGCCGCCGAAACCGCCGCCGTCAGCCTTTTCGCGAATTTTTTAAGATTAAAATTTTTCATATTCACCTGTCCTTGTTTTCAGTAATCAGTTTATTATACCACAATAATCCCCCACTTTCAAGTGCGGTTTTATGGATAAATGTATAAAAATAAGGGCATACTTATTGCCCCTATTTTTGATGTTCTTGACACCATGTGTCGTTTTATGTTATAATACGGACCGTGGAAACCGCCGTGATACAGTTGAGTTTTTATCTCCTTTGTAAACGGTATGGCGGTCAAAAGAAGGTTGCCTTGGCATCCCGCATGAGCGGAATGGAGGCGAATGTACAGCTCTTGACGGGAAATATTCTCGAAAGGGGGTTGATACATGAACACTTTGACCTTGATTGGAAGTGTGTGCAGCATTGCCGGAGTTATTCTGACAATAGTTTTCTACATAAACTCCAATAAGAAAAAGTGAGCCGTCTGTCACCAGCAGATGGCTCACGATGTGTAGTGATAAAATCACTGCAAAAATGTGACTATCAACCGTGGCAACCGTCTTGGTTTCCACATTTCGAGAGGTTGCTTTGCGACCTCTCTTTTTATTTGTATAATAACACATTAACGATGCCTTGTCAAGACCTAAGATGTCTATATACACGTCAATCTAATTTATTAACAAAGTTGTAACATTGATCAAAGCAAGGAAAAAGTGCAGAAATTCAGTGAGCTTG